>JAUXAE010000035.1 GCA_030620035.1 Dehalococcoidales bacterium | reverse complement strand
GAAAGGTTCAAGCTTATTCTTCTGGCCGCGGCCACCCTTGTCACGGCGGCGGCCGTTTCCTTCGTGGGCATTATTGGCTTTGTGGGCATCATAATCCCCCACACCGTGCGTTTGCTCTGGGGGCCGGATTACCGTTTTCTATTGCCCTTGTCCATTCTGGTTGGGGCCGTTTTCCTCATCCTGGCTGATATCGTTGCCCGCACCGTGCTGGCACCTACCGAGATACCGATTGGGGTGATTACTGCCTTTTGTGGCGCCCCCTTCTTCCTTTACTTACTGCGGCGGCGGACAAGTGTACTTTTCTGAGGCAAAAAATGATTAAACTGGAAATGCAGAATGTTACCCTTGGCTACGGGTCAAAAGTGGTCGTCCGGGATATAACCTTCAGTATGATGCCCGGAGAGATGGTGGGCCTTGTCGGCCCCAATGGCTCGGGTAAGTCAACCATCATCAAGGCTCTATGCCATACTATCAGCCCATGGTCGGGCAGGGTAATGATTAACGGCAAGGATATTTCCCGGATACCGAGGAAGGATTTAGCCCTTCTTGTCGGTGTTGTCCCTCAGACAGCGGTTCTACCCAGTATCTTTACCGCCTTTGAGATAGTGCTCATGGGCCGAAACCCCCATCTGGGTCTTTTCCAGTATGAAGGTCCCAGGGACATGGCTATTGCCTGGCAGGCTATGGAAAGGACATCTACCCAACATCTGGCCGAGAGAAGGATTGGTGAGCTTTCCGGTGGCGAGATACAGAGTATCGTCATTGCCCGGGCCCTAACCCAGGAGACGGAGGCCATTCTTCTAGATGAGCCCACGGCCAATCTGGATATTGGCCGCCAGATTGAAATCCTTGATCTGATTAAGGGCCTGTGCCGGGAAAACAGGCTGACGGTGGTGGCCGCTCTCCACGACCTGAACTTGGCCTCTCATTATTGTGACCGATTGGTGCTAATAAATGATAGCCGAATTCGTGCTGAAGGGACACCAGCCGAGGTTATTAGTCCCGAAAATATCAATGAGGTATATGGCTCTGGCAGCTATGTTCATACCCACCCGCTGAGCGGCCTGCCGGCGGTGTTACCCAGGGTGGGCGACAGCAAGTATTGGAATCCCAGAGGGAATACCAGCCAGAAAATCTAGAGAGGGTTTTTATGAAGAAAACCAAGGTCACAGCCAGGGAGATGCTGGGGGAATTCCACGGCATCAGGCCCGAGATTGTCAGTCACCGGGTCTGGGAGGTGCCGGCTAATATTCTGGTTGTTCACCTGCCTGAGGTCAGAAATGCCTTAAGTGGCCGGCAGGGGTTCAAGAGGGTGAGTGCCGTTTGTAATTGCTATCTTCCCCAATCTCTGTGGCCGTTATTACATAACCAGCCGAGGAGCTGGAAAAGCTATTCTAGGGATGTTCTAAAGGAGGCCCTTGTTGAGCTTGACCTGCCCTGGGACAAGGTGGCCGTTCTGTCAACCGGGGTAAACATGGAAGAACTGGCCTGGGCCGAGGAGGCTTCAGACGGGCTCTGGCTGCTGGCCCTGGTTACTGCCGGAGTTAAGACAAATGCTTTGAGAATAGGCAAGGACCGGGCCAGCGACATTGAGCAGAAGGGCAAGTTTAAGCAGATAGGCACCATAAATATCATTGTGCTTACTAGTGCCTCACTGGGTCAGGCCGCCCTGGCGGCCTCATTTATCACCATAACGGAGGCTAAGGTTATTGCCCTGGAGGAGCTGGATATAAGAAGCTCGTATAGTCCCGAGTGGCCGGCCACTGGTACCGGCACTGACCAGATTGTGGTGGTATCGGGCACCGGTGACCGGTGTGCCTATGTTGGTGGCCACAGTAAGTTGGGGGAACTGATGGCTCGGGCAGTTACCCGGGCAACCACCAGCGCCATCAAAAAAAGACTTGAGGTTTCGGATTAAGAAGCAGTGGCTGTTTTACTGATATTTTTCCTGGCACTGATTATTGATTTGGTTTTGGGCGACCCGCCTAATAGCCTTCACCCGGTGGCCTGGATGGGCCGGGTAATCTCATACCTTGAGAGGGTAATTATAGGTCACCCTTGGTTTCAGTTTATCTACGGGCTGGTGATGACCCTGGTCGTCGTGGCTTTGTTTACCGTCCCCGTCTATTTCCTGCTGCTATACCTTGAGGATGTTAGCCTAGTTGCCTATGTCGTGGTCGGGGCGCTACTTCTCAAGCTGATGTTCAGCTTTAGGGGGCTTAAAAAGACGGCCCTCAGGATAAAGAGGCTGCTACTAGCTGAAAAGCTGGCCGAGGCGCGCTTTGAGCTACGCTCTCTGGTTAGCCGTGATACCAGCCGTTTGCCCCGGCCGCTACTGGTATCGGCGACCGTGGAATCGGTGGCCGAGAGCACCTGTGACAGCCTGGTGGCACCCTTTTTCTATTTCGTCCTCTTCGGAGTCCCGGGGGCGGTCGCCTATCGTGCCGTCAGCACCCTGGACAGCATGATAGGCTACCATGGTAGGTATGAGTATCTGGGCAAGTTTGCCGCCCGGCTTGATGATGTGCTAAATTTCATACCGGCCAGACTGGCGGCGCTACTGATGGTTTTGGCCGCCCTTTTCTCAAGAAGGAATTCTAGAAGGTCGTGGCAGGCAATGCTTAGAGACCATGCCAGGACAGAGAGCCCCAATGCTGGTTGGCCCATGGCCGCCGCCGCTGGTGCCCTTGATATCCAACTGGAGAAGGTGGGCCACTATAAACTGGGCAGCAGGAATGCCCCGCTGGTCCCGGGGACCATTGACGCCTCACTGAAGCTGGTGCAGATAGCGGCCATAACCTGGCTATTGATTATTGCGGGGGTGATTTACCTTGTCTATACGACCTAAACCGGAAATAGAGAGACTGGAGGCCTGTGCCCACGGCGGCCTTGGATATGCTGAGCTAAAGAGCCTGGGGCTTAGCCCCGATGAGGTAATTGATTTCAGTGTCAATTCCAACCCCTTTTCCTTTCCGCCGGGGGTAAAGGAAATTCTTAAAACCGTGGTCATTGACCGTTACCCTGACTCTGAATCAATCGAGTTTAGGCAGTGCCTCTCGGAGAGGCTGGCGGTGTCACCAGATAATATTCTGGTGGGCAGTGGCTCCATGGAGATTATCCGCCTTGTCACCCAGGCTTACTTTGGCGGCGGCGATTCAGTACTCATCCTAAAACCCACCTTTGGTGAGTATGAGGTCGCCTGCCAGATTGTGGGGGCCAGGCTTCTGGAGCAGTGGGCCAGGGAAGAAGAGGACTTCGCCTTTGATATTGACGAGGCAGTAGCTCTCATCAGGAAGCACCGCCCCAAGGGTGTCTTTATCTGCAATCCCAATAACCCCACCGGCCATTATCTGTCCCGGCGGCAGGTTGAGGCGGTTTTGGCTGCTGGCAGTGACAGCCTGCTCATCCTGGATGAGGCTTATCTTGCCTTTACTGAGGGAAGCTGGTCTTCTACCGTCTTGATTCCCCGGGGCAATGTGATTAGCCTACGCTCCATGACCAAGGACTATGCCCTGGCCGGGTTGCGGCTGGGCTTCGCAGTATCAAGCAAGGAGATTATTCAAAATCTAGGCAGGGTCTGTCCGCCCTGGAATGTCAATGCCGCCGCCCAGAGGGCCGGGCTGGCCGCCCTAAGTGATACCGATTACCTCAGGCGCTGCGAGCTAAAGATAAGGCGGGCCAAGCAGTTTCTGGTAGATGAGCTGGGCCGGATTGGCCTTAAGGTAATGCCGTCAAAGACAAATTTCTTCCTGGTCAAGGTAGGCAGCGGCCGAGATTTCCGGGCTGGCCTGCTGAAACACGGCCTCATGGTTCGTGACTGTGCCTCCTTTGGCCTGCCCCAGTATGTCCGCATGGCACCGCGCACCATGCCGGAATGCCAAAAGCTAATCACCACCATAAAAATATTGAAGCGCAAGGGAGAAATCGGCTTAGATACTGACCAGGTTTGATGCTGGGGAACTGCCGGCGGCTCGGGTTGACAATGGCCTAATCGCCTGCTATAAATATAGGGTAAAAAGCTTCAACATCTCGGAATACGGTGCAAATCCGTGGCGGTCCCGCCGCTGTAATCGGGGGCTGAAGTCTACCGGGACACAAGGGTGTGGTCACTGTCGGGGAATATCCCGATGGGAAGGCCATAGACGGAGGAGAAACCCGAGAGCCAGAAGACCTGTTGGAGCCAGATACGGTTGGTCGGAATCTGATGGCAAAGGGCTCCGGTTCATCTTATGAGATGTGCCCGAGCCCTTTTTGTTTGGGCTAGAGAGGCACAAATAAAGGCAAGGGAGGCTAAAGCGGTATGTAACTAGCCCAGAGTGACCATTGGATGCTGCTATTCAGGCAGTCAAGAATACAAAGGAGGAAACTAATGTCGGAGCTTTTAACTAATACTATTAAGATGATAAAACCACTGGATAGAGAGGCCATGGCTCAGGCACAGGTGCGGCAGGATATGCTGACCAAGCCACAGGGCAGCCTGGGACGTCTGGAGGAGATATCTGTCCAACTGGCCGGTATTCAGGCCAGGCCGCTCCCCCAGATAAAGCAGAAGGCGATTATCACCATGGCCGGCGACCACGGGGTGGTGGCCGAAAAGGTAGGCAACTGGCCCCAGGAGGTTACTGCTCAGATGGTCTATAATTTCCTTGGTGACGGTGCCGGGATAAATGTCATCGCCCGCCAGGTTGGTGCCAGGGTCATTGTGGTTGATATGGGCGTGGCCACTGAGCTTAAGGCCCATCCCCAGCTTGTCTCGCGAAGGGTGGCCCCGGGTACCCGGAATATGGCCCGGGGTCCGGCAATGACCGGAGAACAGGCGGTAAAGGCAATAGAGGCCGGTATTGAGCTAGTGGCCGCCGAGGCGGCCCAGGGCCTGGATATAGTGGGCACCGGTGATATGGGTATCGGCAATACTACCTCCAGTGCCGCTATCTGCGCCGTGATGACCCGGCAGGCGGTAGATGTGGTCACCGGCCGTGGTACCGGCCTAAGCGATGAGCAGCTGGCCCATAAGGTTGAGGTAATCAAGCAGACTATCAAGGTGAACCGCCCCGACCCCAAAAACCCCTTAGCCGTCCTGGCCAAATTGGGTGGTTTTGAGATTGGCGGCCTGGTTGGGGTGATGCTGGGGGCAGCGGCCCGCCGCATCCCGGTGGCTATTGATGGCTTTATCTCCGGGGCAGCAGCCCTTATTGC
The DNA here is from genome assembly GCA_030620035.1 of Dehalococcoidales bacterium. Taxonomy (GTDB): domain Bacteria; phylum Chloroflexota; class Dehalococcoidia; order Dehalococcoidales; family JAUXAE01; genus JAUXAE01. The sequence goes on along the minus strand of JAUXAE010000035.1, from coordinate 4,853 downwards.
CACGGCACTGGCTCCTGAGTTAAAGGGCTACCTTTTTGCCGCCCACCTTTCTGCCGAGTCGGGGCACCGGCGGCTACTTGAGCATCTGGACTTAAAGCCATTGATAAATCTGGAGATGCGTCTCGGTGAGGGTACCGGTGCCGCCCTGGGGATATTCCTGATTGAGGCTTCGGCCCGGATTCTGGCCGAGATGGCCACCTTCGGCGAGGCTGGGGTATCGGAGAAAGAGGAATAGGGTTGTCACTACTGGCGGCAATAAGGTTTCTGACCAGTATCCCAATTCCCTGGTTGCAGGAAGACTGGTGGCGACAGGTCAGCCGGGAGCAGTTTGCCCGCTCCCTGCCCTATTACCCGGTGGTCGGTCTGCTTATTGGCTTGATACTGGCCGGTATTGGCTGGCTTCTGTATCTTTTCCTGCCCCAGGCGGTAACCAGCGGGCTGCTGGTTGTGGCTATGGTGATTATCACCGGCGGCCTGCACCTGGACGGCTTTGTTGATACCTTTGACGGCCTGGCCGCCGGCCACAAGACACCAGAGATGCGCCAGCAGGTAATGCACCGCGCCGGCGCCGGCGCCATTGGCGTTGTCAGCGTCATTTTACTGCTACTGGTTAAGTATTTGTCACTGAACAGCGTGCCCGAGTCCTGGCTTATGGCTACTCTGGTGCTGATGCCGGTGGTAAGCCGCTGGGCGATGGTCTACGCCGTTTTTATCTACCCCTACGCTCGGTGGCAGGGCATGGGCAAGGAGCTTAAGCGAGCCACAGGTTGGTACGGCTTTGCCGCGGCTACGGCAGTTACCCTGGCGGTGGCCCTGGTCCTGGCCCAGCTGGCCGGCCTGGCGATACTAGTGGCCGTCTGGATACTGGTAATGGCCCTGACTGCCTTTTTTAGGGGCAAGTTCTCCGGGCTTACCGGAGACACTTATGGAGCCATAAATGAGCTGGCCGAGGTGTTTATCCTTATTATTGTGGCCCTGCTGGCCCATAACCAGTGGCTGTAATTAATCGATTTAGGGGGTTCTTTGAAGCTAATACTGGTAAGGCATGGTGACACTGACAACTCTGAACGGTACTGGGGGCACAGTGACATTGAGCTGAATGCCACCGGGCTTGGGCAGGCCGAGAGGCTGCGCCGGCGGCTGGCCTCCCAGGGAATTGATGCCATTTATACCAGTACTCTTAAGCGGGCCTGGCTAACCGCCGATATTATTGCCGCCGGGCGTAGGCTGGATGTTATAAAATGCGCCGAGCTGGATGAGGTCAACTTCGGCCTGATTGAGGGGCTGTCCTTTACTGAGGTTTGCCGGCTTTACCCCGGGGTGGCTGATTTGTGGCTCTGCTGGAGCCACCAGCTTGAGTTCCCTGAGGGGGAGAGCTTTATCCGGTTTAACAACCGGGTGGTTAAATTTCTAAAGAGGCTTGAGAGACATGCTGCCGAGGAGACAGTACTTATCGTCGGCCACGGTGGGCCCCTTCGCCTGCTACTGTGCCATTTGTTGGCTTTGGAACTGGAGCACTGGCAGAAGTTCCGCTTTGCCCTGGCTTCAATCAGTATGATTGAGGTCCATCCCGATGGGTCGATATTGTCCCAACTGAGTGATGTCTCACACCTGGAGTAGGGGAATTTCTTGCAGTTTAGTCTAAATTGAGCTATTTTAGTAACCTAAGTAGATTTCTTTAAAGGGGGTGAACTGGATAAATATTCTGGTAATTGGTGGTGCCCGTAGTGGTAAGAGTACCTTCGCCGAGGAGCTGGCCAAAAAGATGGCTGAGAGGGTGCTCTTTGTGGCCACCGCCGAGGCCGGTGATGAGGAGATGCGGCGGCGTATTGAGGAGCATAAGAGGTTAAGGCTGGCTACCTGGACTACCCTTGAGGTTAGCCGTTGTGTCGGCGGTCATATTGTAAAGAACATCGGCCAGGCCTCGGTGGTAGTTGTTGATTGTATTACCCTGCTGGTTAATAAGATTTTGTGTCACCATTTTGACCGGGCCGGTGAGCAGATTGATGCTAGGTTATTAGAGCAAGAGGTTGGCGATGAGATTAGCCAGCTAATAGACTCAATGGATAAGACTAAAGCCAGCTTTATTGTGGTTACCAATGAGGTCGGCACCGGCTTGATACCAGCTAACCTGATGGGGAGGCTGTACCGTGATTTGCTGGGTAAGGCCAACCAGATGCTGGCCCGGCACGCCGACCGGGTTTACCTGATGGTGGCCGGCCTACCGATACTGATAAAGCCATCCCAGCATAAATAATGGCACCGGCACTGGTTTGGCTCCATTCTGGGACAGACTAGAGGAGCCCATCGATTTTGGGTTGTAGAGCTCCCTCCGGGACGGCGCCGATAACCGTGTCGGCTACTTGGCCATTCTTGAAAAACATCAGGGTTGGTATTGACATAACCCTGAATTTGGTGGCTGTCTTGGGGTTCTCATCAACATTCAGTTTGCAGAACTTAAACTTCCCCTGGTACTTCTGGGCCAGTTTATCGATGACCGGAGTCACCATACGGCAGGGTCCACACCAGGGAGCCCAGAAATCCACCAGCACTGGCTCATTAGACTTTATAACCTCTTCTTCAAAATTCTGGTCGCTAACCTCTAATGACATTACATCCCTCTCCTTTAGACGCTGTCAATATTTCCCAATATGGTAACGTTTTAGACAGCCGGGTGTCAAGAAGATGAAATTAACTAGAAGTAATGTATTTAGTAATGGTCATTTATTGACAACTGGCCTTAAAGTGGTTAGAATCAGACCGTGAGGCACCTATTTCACACTCAGAATAATGGGAATAGTGGACACTTGGCTAATCTGGCTGACTGTTGGCCATGCCACTATGGCCACAAGTTAGTCAGGCTGTCTATAAAATGAAAGCAGGGAGGGTTAGGTGAAGGCTGTTGTCCTGGCCGCCGGTGAGGGCAGCCGCATGCGTCCCCTTACCTACACCAGGCCCAAGGTGGTGCTGCCCATCGCCAATAAGCCGATATTGGAGCACCTGCTTACTGAGGTGACCCAGGCCGGTATCAGGGAGTTTATCCTTGTCGTTGGCTATCGTGATGAGCAGGTGCGCCGTTACTTTGGCGACGGTGCTCGCTGGGGGGTAAAGATAGATTACTGCCTCCAGCGCCGCCAACTGGGTACCGCTGATGCCCTTAGAATGGTTGAGAGCCAGCTTAAGGGCAATTTCCTGGTAATAAATGGGGATATCGTGGCTGGCTGGCAGGACATTGGCCGTCTAGCCAGCCGCAGTGATAATACTATAAGTATCACTCCTGTTGATGATGCCCGGGGCATGGGCGTGGTTGAGACGGATGGTGACCGGGTAGTCCGTATCTACGAAAAGATGGCCCAGCCACCTTCCCGCACGGCCAACGCCGGACTCTACCTGCTGACAACCGATATATTTGACGCCGTATCTAGGACGGAAAGGTCGCCACGAGGGGAATATGAAATAACTGATTCCCTGCAGCTGATGATAGATATGGACTATAATATTGGTTATCAGCCAATCAGCCACTGGCTTGACCTCAGCTACCCCTGGGACTTGCTCTCGGCCAACGAGTCTTTGCTGGCCGGTCTAAAACCGGAGAACCTGGGTAAGGTGGAGGAGAATGTGATCATCAAGGGGACAGTGGTTATTGGTGAGAACACTGTGGTCAGGTCAGGCAGTTACCTGGTGGGGCCGGTGGTAATCGGCGCTGGTTGTGACATTGGGCCCAACTGCTATATTCGGCCGGCGACGGCTATTGGTGATGGCTGCCGTATCGGTGCCGCCGTGGAGATAAAAAACTCAATAATCATGAAAAATTGCAAGGTACCCCACCACAATTATATCGGCGACAGTGTTATTGGTGAGGACTGCAATCTGGGCTCAGGCACCAAGATTGCCAACCTGAGACTGGATAAAAAGGATATAATAGTAGCCGGTATTGCCAGCCAGAGACGCAAACTGGGGGCCATCCTGGGAGACGGGGTTGAGACCGGTATTAACGCCAGTATTAACGTCGGTACTATCATCGGCAATAATGCCTTTATCGGACCGGGGGCAGTAGCCAGCGGGGTTATTGCCCCCAACTCAAGAATATTTTAAAGGGAGCAACTTAATGAAACAGGCAGTGATTCTGGCGGCCGGTGAGGGCCAACGCTTAAGGCCGTTTACTGTTACCAAGCCCAAGGTAATGCTGGCCATAGCCGGTAAGCCCATCCTGCAGTATGTGATTGAAGCGTTAGTGCAGAATGGGATTCGTCGTATTGTCATCGTGGTTGGCTACCAAAAGGAGCAGGTGTTTGATTATCTGGGCTCGGGGGAGCAGCTTGGTGCCGAGATAAGCTATATAACTCAGCAGAGGCAACTGGGCACGGCCCATGCCCTTAAGCAGGTTAAGTCATTAACCGAAGAGGAATTTTTGGTTTTGCCCGGAGACAATCTGATTGAAGCGGCTACCATTGCCCACTTTGTGACCGCAAAACCCTGGGCAATGTTGATAAAGAGGGTGGAAAACCCTTTTAGGAGTGAGCTGGTAACTGTTGCTCAAGGCATGGTAAAGGAGGCAGCGCGTCCAGAGAGGCGGTCATCAAGTTCCAGCAGGGAGCCGGGAACCCATAGCGTTAATACCAGCATCTATGCCTTTTCCTCAGAGATTTTTAATCTTATTGGCCATGAGCTGGATATTCCTGATGTCTTAAACAGGATGCTGGCCCAAGGGATGGCCATCACCGCCCTAGAAACAGACGGCCCCTGGCTTGATGCCGCCTATCCCTGGGATATATTAAGGCTAAACAGCGCCGTTCTGCGCCAGACCCAGCCCACTCTGGGAGGCACTATTGAGGCCGGTGTCCAGGTGAGTG
>JAUXAE010000038.1 GCA_030620035.1 Dehalococcoidales bacterium | reverse complement strand
TGTCTAGCATAATGGTGTACTTCTCACTGTAGGGCATCTCTTTGACTTTTACCATCGCAGTTCCCCTCTTCCCTGAGTCCTTTATTAACTCAATTATACACCTTGGCACAATCCAGGTTACTGGTCTGCTGCCACCTGGCTCTTTGCCCTTAGCCACCGTGTCCGGTAAATAAGCAGGGGGATGGTTATGGCCAGAACTATTAAAGCTATCACCTGGGCCTGTTGTAAGCCAAAGAGGAAGGGGGTTCCCTCCCTGAGAAAGCCGATTGCAAAACGCCACATTGAGTAGAGACTGAGATAGACCAGAAGCAGCGAGCCATCGGGCTTGAGCCGACCCCTCAGTTTAAGGACAACGCCAAAAGCAATCAGCAGAAAAATAATCTCATAGACCTGGGTCGGATGAACGGCGATGCCGATGGGGGCCAAGGTATCGGGATGGGTATAAACAACACCACAGGCTAGAGATGTTGGCTCACCATAGCAGCAGCCGTTTAGGGTGCAGCCAACCCGGCCTATCGCCTGAGCCAGTAAGACACCGGGCACAGCCAGGTCGGCCACATAGCCAAACTGGAAATTGCTGAACTGGCTGTAAATCCAGACAGCCAAAGCGGCGCCTAGAATAGCCCCGTAGATGGTCAGGCCCTCAAAACCGATTATCTGCCCCGGGTTCTGGCTGTAGTAATCCCACCGGTCAACAACATGCAGCAGTCTGGAGAATATTACCCCGGAGGGGATGGCTATCAAAGCGGCGGTAAGAACCGTATCATAAGAAAGCCTGGCCCCTTTCCTGACCCCCCTAATCAGCCACAACACCAGCACCAGAATAGCCAGGGCTACCATGATGCCGTACCATCCGACCTCCATAGAGCCTATGGTGAAGGCTACCGGACTTATACCTATCTCAATCATGCCTGCTCCAAGTAATTGGGATAGGGTAACCCTATCCCCGGTATTTTTAAGAGGAGCCTGGCCCCTCTATGACTGCCCAAGCTATCCAGTCCTGTGATTCATATTATACACAAGAGACCCTGGCACCACCACAAAGCCTATCAATGACCCAGCAGGCCCTCAAGGAGCACCCTGGCCGCCGCCTTGTCCAGAGGCCTGTTGTTGTTGCCGCACTTGGGCGACTGGATACAGCTGGGGCAGCCCTCGTTACAGGGGCACTCGGCAATGGCCGCCAGTGTGGCTCGCCAGAGCTTCTCCACCAGGTCAAAGCCCCTCTCGGCAATGCCGATGCCACCGGGATAGGCATCATAAATGAATATCTCGGCCCTACTGGTATCGGAGTGGCTAGTGGTGGAGACACCACCAATATCATTACGGTCACACAGGGCAAATAGGGGCAGGACGGCAATAGCAGCATGCTCGGCGGCATGCAGGCCGCCGGCCAGGTCCTGATCCCTCCTGTCCAACTGAGCCATAACCTTAGCCGGCGGGGCAAACCACAGGGCAACAGTGGCAAAGCGCTGGGGCGGCAGGTCAAGGGGCTCATCACCAATCACCTCTTCAGTGAACTGGGCCTTTTTCTTAAAGCCGACCACGGTAACAGTAACCTCCACCTCACCCAGATATACCCTCGTCGGGCCCCAGCTCTTACTGCGGATAACCCTCTTGATACTTAGCTCGGTGAGCTCCTTGGTCTGGGTATAGTAACCGGCCGAGGTGGGCACAACATAGGCGGTGCGGCTAGTTAGGTCAAGCTCGGTGACCAGATAGGCTTCTCCCTGATGGAGGTAGATAGCCCCGGGGTGCACCTGGAAAAGGGCGACACTGGCCTCAACTGTTTCCAGCAGGCAATCGGTTGAGCGGTCAATGATGGCAAAATTGTGCCCCGAGGTAGCCCGGATACTAATCCCTAGAGCCGGGTAGCTGATGGCCGGTGATAGATGCCAGCGGTCATCACGCTGCCTTAAGAAGCCCTGCCCCTCAAGCTCAGCTATCCCCCGGCCCAGGCCAGGACCAAAAAAGCGACCATCATCAATAGTTAGGGGTAGTTCCCAGGCAGCCGACAAGAGGTGGGCCCTCAAGATATGGGCATTATCGGGGTTAATCAGGGCATTCTCAAAGTTCCTTTGGAAAAAGAAGTCAGGGTGGCGCATAAAGTACTGGTCTAAAGGGTTATCCAACCCGATAAGGAAACTGAGGGAACTATCACCGGCCCGGCCGCTCCGGCCAGCCTGCTGCCAGGTGCTGGCGATGCTCCCCGGGTAGCCGGTAAGCACCGTCGCCTCCAGGTCACCGATATCTATGCCCAATTCTAAAGCAGTGGTGGCCACCACCCCCAGAAGCTCACCCTGAAACAATTGCTGCTCTATCCGCCGCCTTTCCTGGGGTAGATAGCCGGCCCGATAGGCCCTGATTTTACTGGTGTGCTCCGGGCTAATCTCAGCCAGCCGCCGCCTTGAGTAGGCATAAATAAGCTCGGTCAGACGGCGGCTGCGGGCAAAGGCCAGCGTTCGGATATTGTGCCTCACCAGCTCAGTAAACAGGCCGGTCGCTTCGCTATTGGCACTGCGCCGGATGCTTCTAGCCTCATCTATAATCGGCGGGTTCCAGAAGACAAATTCCTTGCCCCCGTGAGGCGAGCCGTCATCACTAACCACGGTGAAAGGCAGTGCCACCAGCCTTTCAGCATGCTGGCCGGGGTTGGCTATGGTGGCCGAACAGCAGATGAACTGGGGGTTAGAACCATAAAACTGACACAGGCGGCGCAGGCGGCGCAAGACGGCGGCCACATGGGAGCCAAAGACGCCGCGGTAGATGTGGGCTTCATCGACCACCACATAGCGTAAATGGCGCAGCAGCCTTGACCAGGCCTTATGATTGGGCAGGATACCAATATGGAGCATATCGGGGTTGGTCAGTACTATGCGGGCCCGCCTTCTTATCTCAGACCGTTCCGCCGGCGGGGTGTCACCGTCAAAGGTGGCCAGCTCACTAATCTTTAAAATTGAGGGGCAAAAAAGCTCCCTTAAACCCCGTAACTGGTCCTGAGCCAGGGCCTTGGTCGGGAAAAGGTAAAGGGCACGGCCAGCCGGCTCGGTTAAGATTGACTGCATCACCGCAATGTTATAGCACAGGCTTTTACCGCTGGCGCTCGAGGTGGCCACCATAACATTGCCGCCCTTCAGGGCACTATCTATCGCCTGGGCTTGATGAGCATAGAAGGGTAACAGGCTATGTCCTCTAAGGCAATCCTGAAGACTACTGGCCAGAGGCTTTTCTAATTCGGCGTAGCGGGGGCAACGTGAGGGGATGTGCTCAATATGGGCCACCTGACCACTATAGGCGGGCTGTGAAATAAGCTCATGGATGAAGGCTGAGGTGTCCACAATGGCTCCCGTCACTAAAGGGGCAGAATCTCAATCTCATAGCCGAGCATCTCAACATCAAAACGACCGTTGGCAATAAAAGCGGCTACCTTTGACAGGACTTCGTTGGTATAGCGCTTATCGTTGCTGAGGCAACAGACCCCCAGGGTAGCCAACTGCCATAATTCATTGTCGTCAACCTCGGCCACGGCAACATTAAACCTGTTTCTCAGCTGGCTGGTAATGGATTTTAGTACCCGCCTCTTACCCTTGAGAGACATATTCTCAGGTAGGCGAAGACCAATCCTACAGACGCCAACATTCATGGCCAGTAATGACTTGATTCCATGCCAAAGACGGCCAGGGAATAATGGGGAACAACAACACTATAACTATACAATGCTCACACCAACAAGTCAAGCCTAAACAGGTCGGCATATTAAAAGCCTTGTTTTACAGTGGCACTAACATATGCTATAATTCTTTGTTTAAGTAATATGGCTGGCCAAGGGGAACAATTTGGAAAAACAACAAAAGGCAAAAATCACCAGTGAATTCGGCCTGCACGAAAAGGACACCGGTTCCACCGATGTCCAGGTAGCCGTGCTTACGGCCCGGATAAACCAATTAACCGAGCACATGGCCAATAACCGACACGACTTTCATACCAAGCGAAGCCTGCTCAAGCTGGTCGGTCACCGCCGGCGGCTATTGGCCTACCTCAGGAAAGAGGATGCCAGCCGCTACCAAAACCTGATCGCCAGGCTCGGTCTGCGTAAGTAGGCTGTTTGGCTTCTATTATTTAGATTGTAAGGAGAGACTATTGACAACACCCCATTCCCTTGAGAGCACGGTCGGCGGCAGGAAGCTGACCATAGAAACAGGCAAGCTGGCCGGCCAGGCCAGCGGCGCGGTAACCGTCCGCTATGGCGATACGCTGTTGCTGGTTACCGCCACCATCAGTAAACAGCCCCGGGAGGGGATAGACTTCCTACCGCTGACTGTTGACTATGAGGAAAGGCTCTATGCCGCCGGTAAGATTCCGGGCGGCTTTATCAGAAGGGAGGGCCGGCCCAGCGAGGCGGCCACCCTGACCAGCCGGATGACCGACCGCCCCTTGAGGCCACTGCTGCCCAAAGAGTGGCGCCGTGATATCCAGTTGATTATTACCGTCCTTTCCGTAGACCGGGAAAATGACCCCGATATCCTAGCCCTTATCGGCGGCTCGGCGGCCCTGACCATCTCAGAGATGCCCTTTGACGGGCCCGTCAGCGCCGTCCATGTTGGCTGTATCAATGACGAGCTGCTGATAAACCCAACATTTGCCCAGCTAGAATACAGCCAGTTTGACCTGGTGGTGGCCAGTACCCGAGAGGCAGTCATCATGCTGGAGGCCGGGGGCCAGGAGGTCTCCGAGGAAATTATGGCCCGGGCCATCAGGTTCGGCCATGAGGCCAATCAGGACATTATCAAGCTCCAGGATGAGCTTAAGCAACTGGCGGGCAAGGCCAAGGTAGAGGTGCCGGTCACCGAGGTCAACCCTGAACTGGTCTCGGCGGTTTCACGAATCTTAAACGGCAAGCTCAGCCAGGCCCTAGGCCAAGGGGACAAGGCACAGCGTGAGGAAGCCCTGTCAGGCCTAAAGAATGAGCTACTGGAAGGCCTGGGTGAGTCCTTTGCTGAAGCCGATATCCTGGCCCTCTTTGACAGCCAGGTTAAAAACGAAATAAGGGCCAACATCCTCAACAAGGGACGGCGGGTCGGTGGCCGCGGCCTTAACCAAGTCCGGCCCATCAGCTGTGAGGTCGGCCTTTTGCCCCGCGTCCACGGCTCGGCCCTGTTCACCCGGGGTGAAACGCAGGTGCTGACCATCATCACCCTAGGCCCCATCAAAAAGCAGCAACAACTCGATGGGCTGGGCATAGAGGAGTTCAAGCGCTTCATGCATCACTACAACTTTCCCCCCTTCTCCACCGGTGAGACAAAGCGCATCGGCTCAACCAGCCGCCGCGAAATCGGGCACGGTGCCCTGGCCGAAAGGGCCCTGCTGCCGGTACGGCCCCCGGACGAGGATTTCCCCTATACCATTCGCCTGGTCTCAGAGGTACTAAGCTCCAGCGGCAGCACCTCTATGGCCAGCGCCTGTGCCTCAAGCCTGTCACTGATGGATGCCGGCATACCAATAAAGAGACCCGTGGCCGGCATATCCATCGGCCTGGTCAGCGATGAGAAGGGCAACTATGAGACCCTAACCGATATTGAGGGCATGGAGGACAACTACGGGGACATGGATTTCAAGGTAGCCGGCACCTCCCAGGGCATCACGGCCATCCAGATTGACACCAAGCTCAAGGGCATCAGCCTGGAGATTGTGGCCAGGGCCCTGGAGCAGGCCCGAGAGGCCCGCCTCTTTATTCTAGATGAGATGCAGAAGACCATCAGTTCCAGCCGGCCGGAACTGAGCCAATATGCACCCCGGATGTATAAACTGACCATTGACCCAGACAAGATTGGTGCCGTAATCGGTTCCGGCGGCAAAACAATAAGGGCTATTATTGATGAAACCAAAACAACCGTGGATGTTGAGAGTGATGGCACCGTATTTGTGGGCTCAACCGACCAAGAATCGGCCCGAAAGGCCATAAAAATGATTGAAGACCTGACCAAAGAAATAGCCATTGGCGATATCTACACAGGCAAGGTGACCCGCCTGATGGGCTTCGGCGCCTTTGTCGAGATTCTGCCCGGTCGGGACGGCATGATTCACATCAGCGAACTGGCTGACTACCGGGTCGACAAGGTCGAGGATATTGTCAAGATGGGCGATGAGGTTACGGTTAAGGTGATTGATATTGACAGTCAGGGCCGGATAAATCTATCGCGTCGGGCACTTTTAGGAGATTCCGGCCAACCTCCCGGTGCCACGGTAAGAGACTCACTGTCGCCCGACTATCCGTTCAGGAGTCAGCGCAGCCAGCAACCGCCACCGCGCCCCCGCCCGCCGATGAGCCGGCGGCGTAGCCACTAGATAAAAGGGGTGCTATGGAAACGATAAAGGTAGTGGTTCAGGGTGCCCTGGGCAGGATGGGGCGAGAGGTAATCAGTACCCTGTGCCGTGAGCCCGGGATGCAGCCGGTGGGCGCTATAGAGCTTAAGGCTTCTGAAAACCAGCTCAGGCTGCCCGACGGCTCGGCTACCATTCCCTTCTCAGCCGACCTGGATTATATCCTTAGCCGCTGCCAGCCTGATATCCTGGTAGATTTCACCACCGCCCAGGCCACTATGGCTGCAGTACGCACGGCCACAAAACAGGGCATCAACCTGGTGATCGGCACCACCGGCTTAAGCGCTGAGGAACTAGACGAGATTGACCAGCTGGCCACCGCCCACCAGGTCGGGGCCGTGGTCGCCCCCAACTTTGCCCTGGGCGCCATTCTAATGATCCATCTGGCCAAAATAGCGGCCAGATACCTTGAATATGCCGAGATTATTGAGCTACACCACCCTAAGAAGGCCGACTCCCCTTCGGGCACCGCCCTGGCTACGGCCAAGGCCATGGCAGCCGCCAGGGGTAGACCCTTCTCTAAGCCTCCAGAAAAAGGCGCTTTGGATAGCCGGGGGAGGCAGATTCAGGGCATCGCCATCCATAGCGTGCGCCTGCCCGGCCTTCTAGCCCAGCAAGAGGTAATCTTTGGGGCACCGGGACAAACCCTAAGTATAAGACATGACACCATCAGCCGGGAGTGTTACATGCCCGGTGTCATCCTGGCCATCAAGGAAGTAACAAAGCACAAGGGACTGGTTTACGGTCTTGATAGCCTGCTCGGTTTATAGGAGACTAAAGTGAATGGTTATAGTGTGGCCATTGTCGGGGCCACCGGCATGGTCGGACAGGAATTCATCAAGGTCCTGGAGCAGCGCCACTTCCCCATGGACTCAATACAGCTCCTGGCCTCAGACCGCTCGGCGGGCAAGAAGCTGTTTGTCTCTCACCAGGAGATTGAGGTCAGGGAGACCACGTCCGAATCCCTCAAGGACATTGATATCGCCCTTTTCTCGGCCGGGGCCGAGGTCAGCCGCTACTTCGCCCCCATCGCTGCCCAGGCCGGGGCCGTGGTTGTTGACAACAGTTCGGCCTTCAGAATGGACCCCAAGGTTCCTCTGGTGGTGCCGGAGATAAACCCTGAAGACATAGGGAAGCACAAGGGGATTATCGCCAACCCCAACTGCTCAACAATTCAGTTGGTGGTCGCCCTGTACCCATTACACAGGGTAAACGCCATCAAACGCATCGTCGTCAGCACCTACCAGGCGGTATCTGGCACCGGCCTGGCTGCTGTTGATGAGCTAACCACCCAGGCCAAGCAGGTGCTGGAGGGGCAGACACCGGTGCCCCATGTCTATCCCCACCAGATAGCCTTCAACCTGCTGCCGGAAATAGATGTCTTCATGGACAACGGCTACACCAAGGAAGAGCAGAAGCTGGCGGAGGAGACCCGCAAGATTATGCACGCCGATGACATCGCCATCTCGGCCACCTGTGTCCGGGTTCCTGTTTTCACCGGGCACAGTGAGGCCGTCAGCGTGGAATTTAGCCATCCCATGTCGGCCGATGAGGCCCAGTACATCCTGGCTCAAGCCCCTGGGGTCAAGGTCCTGGACGACACGGCCATCAGCCTCTACCCCCAGCCGTGGTCGGCCGCCGGCACCGATGAGGTCTTTGTCGGACGCATCCGACAGGATACCTCCTGTGCCAACGGCCTGGTCATGTGGATTGTGGCCGACAACCTGAGAAAGGGAGCCGCCCTAAACGCTGTCCAGATTGCCGAAGAAATGATTAGGCGAGACTGGCTAAAAGCCGGAGGTTAGACGATGAAAAAGCTGGGAAGGCTGATAACAGCCATGGTAACCCCGTTTACGGAAGACGGCTCCGTTGACTATGAACAGGCCCAGCGGCTGGCCCGGGCCCTGCTTGACTCGGGCAGTGATGGGTTGGTGGTCGTGGGCACCACCGGGGAATCGCCCACCCTTATCCGGGAGGAGGAAATGCGTCTATTCGCCGAGGTGAAATCAGCTGTCGGCCAGAGGGGGTCGGTGATAGCCGGCACCGGCTCAAACAGCACCGCCGAGGCCCTGGCCACTACCAAAGGGGCTGAGCAAATCGGGGTCGATGCCTGCCTACTGGTAGTGCCCTACTACAACAAACCAACCCAGGAGGGCCTGTACCGGCACTTCAAGACCATCGCCCAGGGCACCAGTCTGCCCTGCATTCTCTACAATGTGCCCTCGCGCACCGTGGCCAGCCTGTCAGCCGAGACAACCATCCGCCTAAGCCAGATAGATAACATCGTCGGGATAAAAGAAGCCAGTGGCAATCTGGATGAGATTGCCAAGATTATTGATAACACCGGGGATGATTTCACCCTCTGGAGCGGCAACGACAGCGATACCCTGCCCATACTGGCCCTGGGTGGCTACGGGGTGATTAGTGTCGTCTCTCACCTGGTGGGTAGTCAAATCAAGGAAATGATTGACTTCTTTTTAAGTGGCCAAATGGATAAGGCGGCCGGCATCCACCGCCACCTCGTGCCCCTCTTCAAGACCCTTTTCGTCGTGGCCAACCCCATTCCCCTCAAATATGCCCTAAACCACCTCGGCTTTAGGGTGGGCAGCCCACGCCTGCCTCTTACCCCAGCCGACGAGAAGACAGCTAACCTAATTAGTGAAACTTTAAAGAACTACCACATTGACCTGCCGGTATAGGGGAAATTAATAGAAGAGGGGCTGACGCCCCTCTTAAACCCTAAAAGATAGGTGCCTTGGTGATGGTCTGTTCCCGCCTTGGGCCGACACAGACAAGGTTCACCGGGCAGGAAATAAGTTCCTCTAGTCTAGCTATGTACTGTTGTGCTTTAGGAGGTAGCTTGTCATACTGCTTGATGTGACCGGTCGGGGTCTGCCAGCCCTCCAGCTCTTCATAAACAGGCTGGCACCGGGCCAAGGTAGCTACATCAGCCGGGAAGTAGTCAATTATCTTTTCATCCTGCCGGTAGGCAACGCATATCTTCAAGATAGGTAGGACATCAAGGATGTCAAGGCAGGTAATGGCCGC
>JAUXAE010000107.1 GCA_030620035.1 Dehalococcoidales bacterium | reverse complement strand
AACCTGGTAGGGCCCAAGGTCCCGGTCGAGTCCCAGCCCGGAAAAAGGGTGCTGATTCTGGCTAAACCGGAGACGGTAAGGGAGGCCTTCGCAATCGCCCGCCAGCTTCGTGATGCCGGCTATGTAGCCTGTTTCAGCCTGGACGGTGGTCAGACAGGCGACTACGGCTGGACAATTGATGTCAGGGATAAGGAGGCCGGCTTTATTCTGACTGACCTGGCCAGTAATAAGATGTTTAAGGTGCCAACTACTGACGAAGTTCTGGCACGACTAGGGGGAAAGGATGATGCTTAAGATAGCCCTGCCTAAGGGGCGCCTTCTGGCCCAAACAGCTATCCTGCTGGATAGGGCCGGCTGGGGGCTTAGCGGCTACCACGATAGGGCACGCCTTTACCGCCTCAGGTCACCGAGGTTTCCTGGGCTGTCGCTCAAGATGTTCCACGAGAAGGATATACCTATTCAGGTGGCGGTAGGCAACTATGACCTGGGACTTTGCGGTCTGGACTGGGTTGAGGAGCTCCTGGCCAAGTACCCGAGCAGCGCCCTGGTCAAGGTGAAGAATCTGGGCTACGGCCAGGGGGCCCTGTACACTGCCGTTGCCGAGTCCGGTAGCCTGACCACCCTGGAGGCACTGTCGGCCAGGTCAGGAGGCCTGCGCATCGCCAGTGAGTATCCCAACCTGGCCGAGTCCCTGGCCGTCAGGCTCAGGCTTAAGCGGTTTAGCATCTTTCCCCTCTGGGGGGCGGCCGAGGCCTACCCACCGGATAGTGCCGAGCTGGTGCTGGTGCCCCGGAAAAGGCCGGACGAGCTACTTGAGCGTGGCCTTAGGCCGATAAGCAGGCTTCTTGATTTTAGGGCCTATCTTATCGCCAACAGGTATAGCCTTGAGACCAAAGACATGGCTGAGGTGGTGGCCTCCCTGATAGATAATCTGCTGCCTGATGGTGAGCAGGCCCCGGCAGGTGTTAGCCGGGTACCCAGGGCGATGACAAAACCCCCGGCCCGAGAAATGCCGGCTGATGTCGTCCGTCTGGCCCTGCCCGATGGCCACCAGCAGCGGCATGTCCGTAGCATACTGGATAAGGCCGGGATTGAAATTAGTGATTACCCATCGGCGGTGGGCAATCGCCGGCCAGGGAGCAGTCTAGCCGGAGTAGCCATTAAGGTAATCAGGCCCCAGGATATGCCCCTCCAGGTGGCCAATGGCAATTTTGACCTGGCCATTACCGGCCGGGATTGGCTTACCGAGCACCACTATCAGTTTCCCTCCAGCCCAGTTGAAGAGCTGCTTGACCTGAAATACGGCCGGGTAAGGGTAGTGGCCGTGGTCAGCAAGGAGCTAGCGGTGGCCGATGTTGAGGGTTTAAGGCAGCTTTATCAGGGGCGTTCCATCAGGGTGACTTCGGAGTATGTCAATATGGCCGACCACTATGCCCGAACCAGTCACCTGGGCCTTTACCGGGTGATTCCCACCTGGGGGGCCACCGAGGCCTTCTTGCCCGAGGATGCCGACCTGCTGATTGAAAACACCGAGACCGGGGGCACCATCGCCAGGCACAATCTTAAGATTATTGACACCCTTTTTGAGTCAACGGCCTGTCTGATTGGCAACTCGGCCAGCATCTCCAGCCGGGGCAAGGCTGAGCGGATAGGGTCTTTACTCAAGCTGCTGGAGAGGGCAGTGGAGGGCGGTTGAATTGAGAATTGTTGACGGTTTTGAGCGGGCCAGGTTGGTCCTATCAAGGCAGGTCTCGTCGGCTCTTTTTGTCTCCCCGTCGCTGAGGCAGAGCATAAGCGACCGGTTTGAGATTGATGACCTGGAGCAGGCAGTGGCCGAGATTATTGATGAGGTGCGGACCAGAGGCGATGAGGCACTTCATAAATACACCCTGAAGTTTGACATGACCCGGCTTAGCTCGCTTGAGGTAGGTAAAGAACAGGTAAGAAAGGCCTATCAGGAGATAGATTCTGAACTCTTGTCGGCGTTAAAGCTGGCCGCCGAGCGAATCAGTAGCTTCCACCAGCTGCAGAAGGATGGTATCTGGGCTGGGGTAGTCAGGATGGGAGGCCGTCAGCTGGTACGGCCGCTGGAGCGTGTCGGCGTCTATGCCCCCGGGGGTACTGCCTATTACCCGTCTACAGTGCTGATGACGGCCATCCCGGCCAAGATAGCCGGGGTAAGCGAGGTTATCCTGGTCACGCCACCGGGCCCCGAGGGGCAGGTTGCGGCGACGACACTGGTGGCCGCCGATATCGCCGGCGTTGACCGAATCTTTTGTGTTGGTGGCGCCCAGGCAATTGCCGCCCTGGCCCTGGGTACCGAATCAGTGCCCAAGGTGGACAAAATCTGCGGCCCGGGCAATATCTTGGTCACCATGGCCAAAAAGATGGTCTACGGGTTTGTTGATATTGACGGGCTTCAGGGGCCCAGTGAGGTGCTCATCATTGCTGATGAGACGGCCGACCCCGGCTACTGTGCCGCCGACATCTTGGCCCAGGCGGAGCATGACCCCCTGGCCTCGGCCATCTTGATAACCGACTCGCTGCGGTTGGCCAATGAGGTCAGCCAAGAAGTGGAGCGGCAGTTTTCCGGTTTACCCCGCTGGGCGGTAGTTCAAGAATCCCTGGCGGATAGGGGGATTATAGCCGTGGTGGCCGATATGGATGAAGCCCTGGAACTGGCCAACCTCTACGCCCCGGAGCACCTGTGCCTGCTCATGGATAAGGCAGATTTATATATTGACAAAATCACCAATGCCGGCTGTATCTTTACCGGTAACAGGGCGACGGTGGTGCTGGGTGATTATGTTGCCGGTCCCAGCCATGCCCTGCCCACCGGCGGCACCGCCCGCTTCAGTTCACCACTCAGCGTAAATGACTTTATCAAGTTTATAGATGTGGTCACCGTCGATGAGGCCAGTCTGAAAGAGCTGGGCCCGGCGGCGGTAACCATCGCCCGGGCTGAGGGCCTTGAGGCTCATGCCCGAGCCGTAGAGAAGAGGCTGCAAGATGTTTAGTCTGGGAGGTTTGGCCAGTGGCCTCGGCTGATTCTGGTATAGAAGGATTGATACGCTCTGACCTTATTAACTTTGGCGGTTATGCCGCCAGCAAGTCACCCGAGGCTCTAGCGGGCAAGGTTGAAGCCCCGGCAGGGCGTATTATCAAACTGGATGCCAATGAGAACCCCTACGGCTGTTCGCCCAGGGTAAATCAGGCCCTGGCTGGCTATCCCGATATCAATATCTATCCCGATGCCAGCCAGGCTGAACTAAAGAAGCTACTCCAGCAGTATACCGGTGTCGCCGCCGAGCATATCGTGGCCGGTGCCGGCAGTGACCAGCTTATTGACCTAATCTTGAGGCTGTTTGTTGAAGCGGGCGATGAGGTGATAAACTGCCCCCCCACCTTTGCCATGTTCCGCTTCTTTACCGAGCTTAATGGCGGCACCCCGGTTGAGGTGCCCCGGGATGAAAACTTTGCCGTCAAGGTTGGCGCTATCAGGGCGGCCATAACCGATAGAACCAAGCTCATCCTGCTGGCCACGCCCAATAACCCCACCGGCACCGTTATGCCTAGGAAGGATATACTGGAGATACTGGACACCGGGCGGCCGGTGCTGGTTGACGAGGCCTACTATGA
>JAUXAE010000073.1 GCA_030620035.1 Dehalococcoidales bacterium | reverse complement strand
AAGGCGCTGTGACTGGAAGTAGGGACCATATTTACCGCCGACCTCAGGGCCCTCATCCCAGTCAAGGCCCAGCCATCTTAGGCCGTCAAGGATGGCGCTAACGGCGCCCTCAACCCGGCGGGCAACATCGGTATCCTCAATGCGGATGATGAAACTGCCGCCGTGGTGGCGGGCAAAGAGCCAGTTAAAAAGGGTCGTCCTGATATTGCCCACATGGGGGTAGCCGGTGGGGCTGGGGGCATAGCGCACACGGATTGATTTATTCATCTAGAACCTTGCCTCCATAATCCTAAGCACCAGCCCTGGCCCCGGGCGCGGCCGGTATTGGCTGGGGTAGCTTGACTACATAGGTATCGGCCATCTTGTCGTGGAAGCCCTGCTTATGGCGGTCAAAGGCGACCCAGATAAAACCGATAAAGATGACGGCGGCTGATACGATGTAGCCGAGACATCTGAGAAGGGCAACGCCCAGGGTTATATTTGAGCCGTCGGTGCGGATTACCCTTATGCCGGCCACCATCTTGCCCGGCGTTTGGCCCCGCCATGCCCAGAAGGCGACAAAGTAGGCAACCCCGATTAAGAGTGAAATCAGGTTGTCAAAGGCCCAAAAAGGGGCCAGCCATGGGTGGGAATTAAAAATGTTGCCCGCTTCCCAGAAGCCGGGGAAGTCAAACCAGCGAAATGGCAGCAGTATTGAGGTTATGACGGCTAGAGTAATGAAGTCAATAAGAAAGGCGCCCAGCCTTCGCCAGAAGCCAGCAAATTCAAGGGCGATGGGCTCTATTTCTTGCGTCATTGTCGCTTCCGGGCATAGTTTTCAAAGCAGGTTGATTTCTATTATACAACCCTGGCTAGCTAAAATTCTAGGCAATCTTCTTTAATGCCTGCTCCAGGTCCGGCGGCAGCTTGGCGGTGAACTCGACATACTGGCCGCTGGAGGGTAGCCTGAAGCCCAGGAGGCAGGCATGGACAAACTGCCGCTTAAGTTTATCTGACTTTAGCCCGTAGGTGGTATCGCCGACCACGGGATGGCCGATGGCCGAAAGGTGAACCCGTATCTGGTGGGTGCGGCCTGTCTCGGGGGTGACTTCAAGCAGGCTGTAGCCATCCAGATACTTGGCGACACGATATTCAGTGCGCGCCTGTCTGCCCTCGGTTACGACGGCCATTTTCTTTCGGTTACTGGGGTTGCGGCCGATAGGCGCCTCAATAGCGCCCCTCTCTGGTGATAGGTGGCCTCTGACCAGTACCTGATAGACCTTGACCACGGAACGGGTCTTAAACTGGTTGGCCAGGTTGGCCAGGGCGGGTCTGTTTTTGGCTATCAGTATTAGGCCTGAGGTATCCTTATCCAGCCGGTGGACGATACCGGGGCGCTGCCAGTCACTATTTTGGGGCAGGTCTGGGAAATGGGCTAGAAGGGCATTTATCAGGGTATGGCTGGGGTGGCCCGGGGCCGGGTGAGTGGTTAGCCCGGCTGGTTTATCTATCACTATTAGGTCTCTGTCCTCATAGACAATGGTCAGTGGTATCGCCTCCGGAAGCAGTCGGCTGGGTGGGCTGGGGGGTATGGTGATGGTCACTCTATCGCCGCTTTTAAGCCTTAGGCTTGCCTTAGCCGGCTGGTTATTGACCCGGACATAGCTCTGGGCAATAAGCTCCTGGGCGTGTGTCCGCGACAGCTCCGGGCATCTCTCGACGACCAGTTTATCCAGGCGAGTTCCCGGGCTATCGGCGGTGAAGCTGTATTCCTTGTCCATCTCTAGCCTTTCCGGCCTCTGGCCAGGGCTGAGTAGGCGAAGAGGATGACACCGATAACTACGGCCGAATCGGCGATGTTAAAGGGCGGCCAGGGGCCGATATCAATGAAGTCGGTAACATGGCCCAGGGTTAGCCGGTCAATCAGGTTGGCCACTGTGCCGCCCAGAATCAGGAAAAGGGCCAGCCTGCTTTTTTTGTTAGCTAAGAAAGGTATTCTGGAGGAGATAGAGAGGGCGTAGAGAATGAGGGCGATACCAGCCAGGCTGACCAGTATTAGCAGGGGGGTTTGGTCTTGAAATAGGCCGAAGGCGGCCCCGGTGTTCTGGACATGGCTCAAACGGAAGAATCCCGACTCGGGTATTGATTCGCCTAAGGCTAGGTTAGACCGTATCCAGAGCTTGCTGAGCTGGTCAGCGGCCAACACCAGTAGGGCGGTAGCCAGGAAGGTTATGTTGGGCCGCCAGCTCTCCTTCAGGCTATTTACCTTTAGCATTCTTGGCCTGTTTAGTCTTGCAGTTGACGCACAGTTTTGCCTCAGGCAGGGCTTCTAAACGGGCAGGGTCTATCGGTTGTCGGCAGCTTTCACATAGGCCGTAGGTGCCCTTGTCAAACTTATCTAGGGCACTCGCCACCGCCGCCAGCTGGTCTAAGATACGGTTCTCTAAGGCCAGCCGATTCTCCAGCTCGGCGGCCTCGGTAGCCTCCTCCTCTCTCTTGCCAAAAGGGCTACCCTCTCGCCTATCCTCGACGGGATGGCTGGCCTTTAATTGCTCCAATTGTTCCGTCAGGCGCTTGCGGTTCATCTCCAAACGAGCGCGAAGCAGGTCAGAATTTGTAGTCACTTATTTGTCCTCCTGTTGCCTATCACCTTTTAGGTCTATCCTCGCTTAAGACTATGAGCAGGTTATTATTTATACTCTAGAGATTTCTGAGAGAACATTGACTGGTGCGGCTGGTTGGTTGGCCTTAGCCGCACTTAGCCGGTGGTACCGGCTGCTTACACAGGGCAGTGGTTACTGATGCTGGCAACAGCATCCTGGCGGCGCCTTCCATTTTCTGGTGCCCGGCCCGAGGTTGGTTTAATTGGTCTGATATATGGCTAAAGCCTGGCCTGCCCGGATACATCATGCCTTAAGTTTAACCTATTTATTGCATTTTAGCAATACCTGTTAAGCATTTTTTTTGCTATTTGTTATCCTTTCGGTGAAGATATTGACAAAAATATCAAGAACCCTTATATTAAATGAAAAATATTTTCATTTATAACTTAAAATGAGACTCAGCCAGAAGAAGATTATGGCCGTGCTGAGACAGTATGGCTATCGGCTTACACCGCAGCGACGAGCCATTATCAAAACAGTCGTCTTAAGCCAAGACCATGTTACCCCGGCAGCTATATACGACAAGCTGCATCAGGGCCAGCCCAATATCGGGCTGGTAACCATTTACCGCACCCTGGAAATACTGACCCGGCTGGGGCTTATCTGCCAGGTGCATGCCGGTGGCGGCCACAGCTACACAATCAGTGCCTCAGGTCACCACCACCACCTGATTTGCTCCGGCTGTGGCCTGGTTGTTGACTTTGCCGGCCAGAACCTGGCGGGACTGGAGCAGAGGCTGTCTAGGGAAACCGGATTTAAGATAGAAGACCACCTGCTTGAGTTCGTCGGCCTCTGCCAGGACTGCCAGAGAGATGGGGTGTAAGTTTGGATATGGCTGAGCAACACCCTGCCCGGAAGATGTTTAGGCGAATAGCTAGCGAACTTAGGGAACATGCCCCCTTTACCGCCTTTGGTGCTGTTACCGGCATTGCCATCATGGTCCTAGTAGTGCTGGCCAATGTCTCCACCGGGGCTTCCCAGACTATCTTTTTTGGCCTACACCCGGCCCATGTGGTATTGAGTGCCCTGGTGACCTCGGCTATGTACAGGAAGTACAGTAAGGGCAGAATCTGGGCGGTGCTCCTGGTTGGCTATGCCGGCTCCGTTGGTATCGCTACCATAAGCGATGCCATCGTCCCTTATCTAGGTGGTACCCTGCTGGGTATAGAAATAGAATTTGAAGTGCCCTTTATTGAGGAATGGTGGCTGATAAATCCGGCGGCGCTTCTCGGCATTACTATTGGCTATTTGAGGCCGACCACCAAAATCCCGCATTCAGGACATGTACTGCTCAGTACCTGGGCATCACTGTTCTATTTCACCGCCTTTGGCGTAGCCGAGTGGCTTCCCCTGCTCCCCATTATCTTTCTCTTTCTGTTCCTGGCTGTTTGGATTCCCTGCTGTGTCAGCGACATCGTCTTCCCGCTTCTTTTTGCCGGCGATGATTTGCCACACCACCACCCATAGCCTATAATCAGTGGCGGAATGGCTTTTAAGAGGAATAGCGGTGAACCTTTCAGTTCAACTGGCACCAAAAAATAGGCACGGCCTGCTCCTGGCCAATCCGGTGATGACGGCTTCGGGCACCTTTGGCTATGGTACCGAATACAGTCACCTGTTTGATATTCAAAGGCTGGGGGCCATCGTCTGCAAGGGGACCACCCTTGAACCCAGAGAGGGTAACCCTCAGCCCAGGCTGGCTGAGGTAGACTCAGGCCTGCTCAATGCCATCGGGCTGCAGAATATCGGTGTTGCCGTCCTGATTAGGGAAAAGGCACCCATCTGGGCCGGCTGGCAGGTGCCCGTCATCGTTAATATTGCCGTCGAGACCGTGGCTGATTACGCTAAATTGGCCACAAGGCTGGACGGAGTGGCCGGGGTAAGGGCTATTGAGGTCAATATCAGCTGCCCCAATATTAATGCCGGCTGTGTTGAGTTTGGCGCCGACCCCGAATCGGCCGCTAGGGTAACGGCGGCGGTGAGGGCGGCCACCTCCCTACCGCTGCTGGTCAAGCTGACGCCCAACACCGCTGATATCGCCAGTGTAGCCCGGGCGGTGGCTCAGGCCGGCGCCGATGCCATCTCACTAATCAATACCTTAAAGGGCATGGCCATAGATATTAAAAAGCGTAAGCCTACTTTAGGCAACATAACCGGTGGCCTATCGGGGCCGGCCATAAAGCCGGTGGCTCTGGCTATGGTCTATGAGGTGGCCGGTGCCGTAGAGGTGCCCGTTGTTGGCTGCGGCGGCATTGCTACTGCCAGCGATGCCCTTGAGTTTATTATGGCCGGGGCCAGCGCCGTCCAGGTGGGTACGGCCAGCCTGGTAAGTCCCCGGGCACCCCTTGATGTCCTTGAGGGGATAGAGAGTTTTATGGCCAAAGAGGGGATTACTGATATAAAAGAGCTTATTGGTATTGCTCACTCGGAGTAGAGGGGTGGCAGTATGACTGATGAAGTTCACAAAAGCGATGAAGAGTGGCGGCGCCAGCTGACACCGGAGCAATATGACATAACCCGCAAAAAGGGCACCGAGCCACCCTTTAGCGGTAAGTACTGGGACTTCAAAGGAGAAGGCAGCTACCGCTGTGTCGCCTGCGGTAGTGAGCTGTTCTGCTCGGAGACGAAGTATGATTCCGGCAGCGGCTGGCCCAGCTTCTGGGCGCCGCTTTCGGAAAAGGCCATCAAGAAAGCTCGGGATGGCGACGGGGTGAGAACCGAGGTGCTGTGCCAGAGATGCGGTGCCCATCTGGGCCATGTCTTTGCTGACGGCCCACCCCCCACCGGCCTCCGCTACTGTATTAACTCGGCGGCAATTCAATTATTAGGGGAGAAGGGCAATAAATAGTAGAGCTTATCGGGATTGCGCGGCGTTAGCTTTCTTCCACCAGCTTTTGCCCGGCTTCAAAGGCCTGCTCTAGGGCGTCGGGATGTTTTAATATCGCCCCGGCCTTGTCTATCCCGGG
>JAUXAE010000060.1 GCA_030620035.1 Dehalococcoidales bacterium | reverse complement strand
CTCATAGGCCTCGTTTATCTGCTTGAACCTTGCCTCGGCCGATTTATCACCGGGATTGACATCAGGATGGTACTTTCGGGCCAGCTTGCGGTAGGCCCTTTTTAGCTCCTGCTGGCTGGCGTCGCGCTTAACGCCCAGTATGCTATAATAGTCTTTGGCTGCCATTTTCTCCTCGCTATCAATAAGCATATTATAACTTATACCAAGAAAGCTGTCAAGAAAAGTTTAAGAAGATTAATAAATCAATATTAGTTTCTCAAGGCTAAAGGAAGGATATGGATGGGAAGCTGGTTAATCACCGAATGAGGGGCTTGGAGAAGATAACCTTAAATTGCCTGTTGAGCGTTTGGGTTATGCAAGTCAGAGTGTTAAATATGAAATAAATTTTATCAGCTTTGTCAGGAGTTTCGCACATCCCTATAAATCCTAAAACACTTGATAACTAAATATTTGCCTGCTTATACTTGACAACCAAATAGTTGTTTGTTTATAATAAAGAAAACCTGTTTCTATCCCCTTCCAGTAAGGCTTGGCACAAAACTGTTTCATTAGGTCTGCTCTGACTGTTTTCAGATAAGGCTTTGAAGTTTTCCGGGTATATGGAATTGGGTCTTCCTGTATGTCAATGTATATTTTTGTTACCGGTGGCGTTGTTAGTTCAGTAGGCAAGGGCATCACCGTCGCTTCCATCGGTACCATCCTGAAGAGCCGCCATATCAGCGTCTCTGTTCAGAAGCTGGACCCCTATCTCAATGTTGACCCGGGAACAATGTCACCCTATCAGCATGGCGAGGTATTCGTCACCCGGGACGGGGCCGAGACCGACCTTGATTTGGGCAATTACGAGCGTTTCATTGATGTTGAACTTACCGCCGACTCCAATGTTACCTCGGGCCAGATCTACAGTGCCGTTATCGCCAAGGAGAGGCGGGGTGATTTCCTGGGGGGGACTATCCAGGTGGTGCCCCATGTGACCACGGAGATAAAAAACCGGTTCAAGCAGTTGGCCCAAAAGTCCCAGGCTGAGGTGGTTATTGTTGAGGTGGGGGGTACGGTGGGTGATATTGAGGGCCAGCCCTTCCTTGAGGCCATCAGACAGATGAGAAAGGATGTTGGTCGCGATAATGTCCTCTATATCCATGTCACCCTGCTGCCCTATATTAATGCCACCCAGGAGCTCAAGACCAAGCCTACCCAGCACAGCGTTAATGAACTCAGGCGCATCGGTATCCAGCCCGATATTATCATCTGCCGCAGTGACTACCCCATCTCAGAGGCCATCAGGGATAAGATATCGCTGTTCTGTGATGTTGACCGGGAGGCGGTTCTTCCCCTGCCTACCGTGGCCACCATCTATGAGGTACCGCTTATCTTGGAGGATGAAGGGCTGGGACAACTGATTATAAATAGGCTTGGCCTTAAGGCGCCGCCTTCGGACCTTAACCAGTGGCAGGAGATGGTCACCTGTCTTAAGGAGCCCTGCGAGCCGGTCACTATTGCCCTGGTGGGCAAATATGTAGAATTACAGGACGCCTATTATTCGGTTCGTGAGGCGTTGTGCCACGCCGCTCTTTATCACCGGAGGAGTGTCAAGATAGACTGGGTTCATTCAGAGGAGCTGGAAAAGGAGGGCAGTGAGGCCCTGCTGCAGCAGGCCCAGGGTATCATTGTCCCCGGTGGCTTTGGTATTAGGGGCATTGAGGGCATGGTCAAGGTGGCTAGCTATGCCCGGCAGAACAAGATACCATATCTTGGGCTTTGCCTGGGAATGCAGGTTATGGTCATCGAGTTTGCCCGCCATGCCTTTGCCTCCGACAGGGCAAACTCCACCGAGTTTGATGCCGATACCCCTTACCCGGTTATTGACCTCCTGCCGGAGCAGAAGGCGGTGGCCAATAAGGGGGGCACCATGCGCCTGGGTAACTACCCCTGCCGTTTGCTTGCCGGCGGCCTGGCGGCCAAAGCCTACGGGCAGGAACTGGTCTATGAGCGCCACCGGCACCGCTTCGAGTTCAATAATGAATTTCTTAGCCGGCTCCAGGAGGCGGGCCTGGTTTTCAGCGGAATGTCCCCCGACGGCAGACTGGTGGAAATCTGTGAGCTTGGGGACCACCCCTGGATGGTCAGCTGTCAGTTCCACCCTGAATTTGGCTCCCGTCCCGGCCGTCCCCATCCCCTGTTCCGTGATTTTATCGGCGCCGCCAAGGATGTATTACGCGAAGGGGCCCAGGCCAAGATGCCCCTTTCGTCATAGTTTTTTATGATAAGATACCCCGGCCAGGGGTAACCACTAGTGTAGGGAGGGCTATAATGCGCATCTTCCTGGATACGGCCAATATTGACCAGATTAGGGAGGGGGCCCGGTTGGGTGTCGTCACCGGGGTTACCACTAACCCTACCCTGGTGTCTAAAGAGGGCCTTAAGGACTATAGGGCGGTGGTCAAGGAAATCTGCTCTATCATTCCGGGGCCGGTTTCGGCTGAGGTGGTCGTTGAGGGGGTTCCCGAGATGCTGGCCCAAGCCCGGGAGATAGCCACCTGGGCGCCCAATGTGGTCGTCAAGATACCATCGACGGCTGATGGCCTTGAGGTGATATCAACCCTGGCCAAGGAAGATATTAAGGTCAATATGACCCTTTGTTTTTCAGTTAATCAGGCTCTCCTGGGCGCCCTGGCCGGCACCACCTACGTCAGCCCCTTTGTTGGCCGGCTGGATGATGTTGGTCATGATGGTATGCAGTTGGTTAAGGAGATAGTTGATGTCTTCAGGTACTATCAGCTGAAAACCGAGGTGCTGGCGGCCAGCATTCGTCATCCACTGCACTGTGTGGCCGCGGCCAAGGCCGGGGCCCATATCGCCACCGTGCCCTTTAATGTACTAATGCAGATGATGCGGCACCCGCTGACCGATGTCGGCATTGCCCGCTTCCTTAGCGATTGGCGAAGGGTGCAGCAGCAGGGGGGTAAATAATTCACCTGTCAAATAAGGTGAGAAGGTAAGGTTATACAGATGGAAGTTAGTCAACTGGATATCGGCAAATTAGAGAACAAGACCCGTGAAGAGTTGCTGGAGCTGGCCAAGGGGATGGGCCTGGGTAGCACCACCGGCCTCAAGAAGCAGGAGCTCGTTATGCGCCTGCTTAAGGCACAGGCTGAGCGGCAGGGCAACCTCTTTTGTAGCGGCATCCTGGATATTATGGCTGATGGTTATGGCTTCCTCAGGCAGGACTCCCTGCTGCCCAGCTCAGCAGATATCTATGTCTCCCAGTCTCAGATCCGCCGCTTTGGTCTCAAGACCGGTGATATGGTTATCGGCCAGGGCCGGCCGGCCAAGGCCGGCGAAAAGTACTACAGCCTGCTCCGGGTTGAGGCGATTAATGACCTTAACCCCGAACTGGCCAAGAGCCGCCCCAGTTTCGGCTCGCTTACCCCCATCTTCCCTGATGAGTTGATTGACCTGGAAACCTCAGCCACAGAGCTGTCCACCAGGCTGGTCAACCTCATCGCCCCCATTGGCCGGGGGCAGCGCGGCCTCATCGTCTCGCCACCCAAAGCCGGCAAGACGATGCTCCTTAAGGCCATAGCCAATGCCACCACGGCAAATTACAGCGATATTCACCTGATGGTATGCCTTATTGGCGAGCGGCCCGAGGAGGTAACCGATATGAGGCGCTCCGTCAAGGGCGAGGTAATCGGCGCCACCTTTGATGAGGCGGTAGAAAACCAGACCCGGGTGGCCGAGCTGGCCCTGGAGAGGGCCAAGCGCATGGTGGAAAGCGGCAGGGATGTCTTTATTCTGCTGGACGGCATTACCCGGCTTATCCGGGCCTATAACCTGGCCATGCCCCCCAGCGGCCGTACCCTTTCCGGCGGTCTTGACCCGGCAGCCCTCTATCCGGCCAAGCGCTTCTTTGGTGCCGCCCGCAATATGGATGAAGGCGGCAGCCTGACCATTATCGCCACCTGTCTCATTGATATCGGCAGCCGCATGGATGAGCTCATCTATGAGGAGTTCAAGGGGACGGGCAATATGGAGCTTCACCTTGACCGCCGTCTGGCTGAGCGCCGCGTCTTCCCGGCCATAAACATCCAGCGCTCAAGCACGCGGCGGGAAGAGCTGCTCCTGGACGAGGCTACGGCCAAGCAGGTACAGTTGCTAAGGCGCATGGTGGCTATTATCGCCGATGATTCGGCCAACTTCACCGATGTCACCGAGCGACTCCTGGAGCGCCTGCGCAAGACAAAAACCAATGCCGAGTTTCTGGCCAATCTGGCCAAGGAAACCTAGTAACCCCTGGCATGGTTTTTCTCTCCCTGGTGAGTCAGGGGAAAATTTTTGTAGAAATATAAAAAAAGTTGGCTTAGACTATTGACAGCGTGTGGTATTATAGATATTATAGAAAGCAAGAAGGAGAGAAAGGGGGTGGTGCCATGGCAGGAGCCCTTTGGGGGATGGCGTCTAGCAGGCGCAACTGCAGTTTAGAAGTACCTTGTTTCCGCATATAGGAAGGGATATTAGGTATACCTTTGTGTGTGGAGACATAAATAAAATATCCAAAAAGGAGAAATATAAAGGTCGATGAAAAAGAAAATATACAAGATATTTGGTGTCCTGCTAACGGCAGCCCTGTTGGTGGGCCTGTTTGTCACGGCGGCACCTGTAGCCGCCGGCACCCAGAGCTGGACCAAGCAGTCCATCCCGTCGGTTACCGGCCTGGTGCTGGACCCCCTTAACACCTTTACCGGCCCCTTCGCCATCAACAGTGACGGCACCATCATCTACGCCGCCTCTGATGTTGGCGGTGCCGGTGTTGGCGGTACCGGTGCCCAGATGGTCAAGTCCATCACCGGCGGGCGCACCTGGACGGCGCTGGCCTTAGGCTCAGCCACATATCCCATCGGAGGCCCGGCCATAATTGACATCGTCTGCTCCAGCATAGACCCCAATACCGTCTATGCAACTGACGGTATTGACATCTGGCGGAGCGATGATGCCGGCGTCACCTGGGCGCCCAGGACCAACCTGTTCACCTTTGCCGTCGCCGATGGTTGGACTACCGCTCCAACGGGCTTGATTACCTCCATTGATGTCGGCTACCTGGCCCAGGGCCCCCACATCTTTGCCGGCGTTGGCCTCACTGGCAACGGCGGTGTCTTTGTCTGCTACGAGTGGCAGCTGGGCATGCCCTGGGACGACATGTCGGTTGACCTCAACCGGCCAACCCCGTGGGCTGCTGGTGGAGCTTCCGTCCTGGATGTCAAGGTTGACCCCAGCAACTTCGTCACCACCCAGATGATTATGGCCGTTGCCGAAAAAGTCGCCACCGGTCAGACCTTTGTCACCCACCACTACGACGGAGCCCAGTGGAACTCCATGGAGGCGGCCGACGCCGAGCTGCAGTACCAGAATACCACCTCCATCACGAATGCTTACCGGGCCCAGATATGGCTGCCCGACGGCTTTAACGCCAGCCTGGTCAGCGGCCTGATGCAGTACTTCGTCGGTATTGCCTCCACTACTCTCGCTGAGGGCGATGTCTACCTGGTAGCTGGTGCTGCCGTTCCCGGCCCCAGCCCTGCCTTTGACCTCAATATCGGCGGTGCCGGTACGGCCACCCATATTACCGGCCTTGACGGTGAGGGTGGCGTGGCCATGGCCTCAATGCTGGCCTCCGGCTGGAGTTCAACGGCACTCACTACCCCTCTAGTCCTCAGCAGCCAGACCGGCGGGGCCACCTGGATAGCCAACGCCAAGCGACCCACCGGCGCTGCAACGCCTCTCTCGGTACCTGGGACTAACCCGGCACTGTCATCGGTGCTGGTGATGCCCGGCTATGCCTCCACTGGTGAGGCACTGGTGGGCACCCACGGTTTTGACTGCGGCGTGCACATCACCAACGACTTCGGTTATAGCTGGAACGGCCTTTCCCTCATCGCCACCTCTATCGCTGCCGGCGACACGATGCAGGACCTTGAGGTTGCTCCTGATGGCACGGTCTACATAAGTACCGATGCCCTTAGCACTACCGGTGTTGACAGCATCTGGCGCCTTGCCAGCGACTGGGAGAGGGTCTACAGCAGTTCACTATCGGCTGGCGGCCTCAACGACCCAGAATACATTGAAGTGACGCCTGACGGCACGGCCGTGTTTATTGCCGATAGGAACGCCCCCTTCAATATCCTCCGCTCACTGGATAACGGCCAGACCTGGCAGGCCCAGGTCAGCGTCAATCCCGGTGGCGCCATCACCACCTGGCTGGTCGTTGACGCCAATACCGTCTATGTTGGCGGTGCTGGTGTCGTCTACCAGACCACCACCAACGGCGTCGTCTGGTTCACCAGGACCTGCGGCGTGGGCACCATTACCTCGCTGGCCATTGACCCCACCACTGGCGACCTGCTGGCCGGTGGTATTTTGGCTGGTGTGGGCAGGGTAGCCCTCAGCCAGGATGGCGGCATTACCTGGACAGTGGTAACGCAGGGCATAGCGGCCATTGACACTACAATCCGCGCTATCTTCGGCCACTCTTATGCCACCACCGGTCAGATGTTCGCTACCGGTAGAGATACCGGTGGTGATGCCGGCGTCTGGAAGCGGACCACCAGTACCTGGAGCCAGATAGACCGAGTACTGGGCAACCCGCAAAGCGGCACGGATGATGTCAAGGGGAGTGTCGGGCTGGTATCAGCCCCTGGTATCTCGGGTGTTGACATGGTCTACGCCACTGATTGGGCTGCCGGTGAAGGCGTCTATCGCATCAAGGGCAACCGGTCGGAGGGTGAGCAGATGACGGCGACGAGTATCGCCACAACTACCTTCAGACAAGGTCTGTGGTACGCACCTGGCTCCAATGTGCTGTGGACCATTGATACTACCGCTCCCGCCATCTGGACCTACACCGATACCCTGGCGGTTGCCGGCAGTGGTGTGGCCGTCTCCCTCATCACCCCGACCACTTGTTCCATAAGCTGGAACGACCTGCTTAATGCCACCACCTATCTGGTAGTGGT
>JAUXAE010000069.1 GCA_030620035.1 Dehalococcoidales bacterium | reverse complement strand
CATCCATTTTCCGTTTAGTACGCCTATTTAGCATGCATGTCTGCATAGCCTGTATATATAGCCTTTATACCTTATACTGCCTATATAAGATCTGACCCGCTGCCGGAGCCGCTGAGCATTCTTGCTAATAGACCTAATGATTTGGTACATAATATCAGTAGGTCTATTGGTAGCAGAGACCGACCTCATAATAATGTGATACATAACACAGGCAGACAGTGATACTGACCTACATACAGACAGTAAGTAGGTGAGTATGTGAGACAGTAAGTGGGTAGGTGAGCAAGTAAGCGAGTAATTCACCTCTTACAAATAGGCCCAGAGTCGTATTCCCACTAAATTGGCCTACCGGGGAAGAGCCAAATTCCTTCTCAAAAGTTGCCTTAGTAGATTTCACGAGAGAGGTGCTTTGTAGAACTTCAAAATATCATTGAACGTTACAGACCGTGTATACCTCTGCACCATCTCTAATGATTCCCACCTGCCCAGGTCTTTAATGGTCATCACGTCAAGTCCAGACTTCCTGAGTAGGCAGGCAAAGGTACGACGGAAGGTGTGAGGATTACAGGGTAGTCCAGTGCATAACTCCAGCCTCCTCAGCATAGATATGATGCCCCATTTATTAAGACCCCAGATATTACCATTTGGCTGATATTCATTAAGCCAGGCTCTTAGATATTGCTCAGTCTTTCTGCCAAATGGGGCAAGCGCTTCTTTCCGTCCTTTCCCCATAATTTTCACCGTACACATCTCCCACTCTATATCTTGAAGTTTGATATTGGCTAGTTCGGAAAGACGGAGTCCGCTCTCGGTAAACAGAGAGATAATGGCTTTGTCCCGGGCATTATCCACCTTATCGAGAAGATCGGATACCTGTTCCCGCGTCAAGCTTGGCAACATCAGCTTGCCAAGCCTCGGTGCTCTTAAGCATTTCATAGGACTGGGCAGCCCAAAGGTCTCCTCTCGCCAGTTATAGAAGGTCTTAATTGCCCGGTAGTAGGCGTGACGGTTACCAGCGTTGCCAAACTGGAGCAAAAATAGCTCAATATCCTGTCTTCGAGCAGTGTCGGCATTTACTTCGTCTAGGAACCTCCCCAGCTTTATGCGATAGAATTGCTCAGTCCCTGGGGAGACTTCCATTGACTGCCGGGACATGATGAAGAGATTGTAGTAGTCGACTTCGGTTCTGATGCTTCTCTCGTAGCTGGACAGGATTTTGAGAAGCTTCTTTGAGGGAGGGCGTTTGCCGTGTTTCACCTGTGATATGTAGGCTTTGCTTAATTTGCTTAACTCTGAAATTTCTGTTACGCTCAGGGTGTTAAGCAATTGTAGCGGATCCGAGGACTCATAAGCCCTTGGTCGTTGGTTCGAATCCAATCGCTGCCACTTTTTGTTTAGGGGACTAAAATGACCACCGTCCTATCCAGGGAGCACCTTGAGAGGCTAATTAAGCAACAACCCCCCCTGATAGAAGGCTACTTGAGTCTTGATGAGCAGCTACAGGGCAACGGCTTTGACCTCACCCTGCGTGACATAGCCCTGCTTGAGTCACCGGGTAGGATTGCCATTAAAAATAGCCAGCGGCAGGTATCTGAGCTGGCCCCGCTGGTCTTTGACGGCCTGGGCTTTATTGACCTGCCGGCCGGGGTCTACTCAATCACCTATAATGAGATTATCCACCTGCCCAAGAATGTCATGGCCTTGGCCACGCCCAGGTCAAGCCTACTGCGTTGTGGTGTTACCGTGAATACGGCGGTCTGGGACGCCGGCTACTCAGGCCGTTCCCAGTCTCTGATGGTGGTCTATCACCCACGAGGCTTCCGCTTAGAGAGAAATGCCCGAATTGTGCAGCTTGTCTTCTTTCAGTTAAGAGGGAAAGCAGAAGGCTACCAGGGCACCTATCAGGGAGAGAATATCGGTTGATTTAGCTAGACGACAACGCTTAGGGCCAAGGGCATCAGCCAGAAGGATGCCGGACCTTCCCCGAGAACCTCACCATCGGCGTGTACCAGCAGCCGCTCTGGTGACCTAACCTCTATCCGGCTGGCCTTCTCCATTTTGACCTTGGGGTGGGTAATGTGGGTCCCCTTATAAATCCTGGGAAACTCCTTTAAGAGCTCAAACTTACCGAAATCACCAACAGTCAATACATCCAGCAAACTATCACTGAGCTCAGCCTGCGGGGCCACCTGCATGCCGCCGCCAAAGTAAACACCATTGGCCACCACGACACTCAGGACACGCTTCGTCACCACACTGTTGTCCACCCGCAGGATAACCGATTTATTCCGGTAGCCAAACAGCGTCCCGGCCAACCCCAGCAGATAGGGAATGGTGCCCCTGAAGTATTTGGGCAGGCGCTGGGTAGTCCTGGCCACCTCGGCATCAAAGCCGATACCAGCGGCATTAACAAAAAAACGGCGAAGAGTCTGGCCATCCTTGTGGTACTGGACAACACCGACATCAATCAGCAGGTGGCGCTGGCTGGTCAGGAAGGAACAGGCCCGGGTATAGTCCCGGGGGATATGCAGGGAGCGGATAAAATCACTGCCCGTGCCGGTGCCGACCACACCCAGGAAGGCTTCTCCAGAGCCATCGGCGGAAAGGATGCCGTTGACCACTTCGTTAACGGTGCCGTCACCACCAACGGCCACCAGAAAGCGATAGCCATCACTAGTCGCCGCCCGGGCCAGCTCAATGGCGTGGCCAACACCCTCAGTATATTGATAATCAAAGGAGAGACCGGCCTGCCGCAGCAGCTGCCTAATATGAGGCCACTTACGGTAGGTTGAATTGGCCCCGGCCACCGGATTAACGATTACCCTGGCACACTGGAGTGACATTGTCC
This sequence comes from Dehalococcoidales bacterium, assembly GCA_030620035.1. GTDB lineage: Bacteria > Chloroflexota > Dehalococcoidia > Dehalococcoidales > JAUXAE01 > JAUXAE01. The sequence continues at coordinate 3,242 of JAUXAE010000069.1, read as the reverse complement.
CACCCATCAAGGATAAGCTATTACTAATCTTACTACTTCTCAAGTAGAAAATGCTAGTCCAGATAGTTTATTTCGGCCGGGGGTCTTTCCTTTGTGCCAAGTTCTATGCCGGCCTCCCGGAAAAGGTCAATAAAGGCTTCATCGTTATACTTACCAAAGCTGATATAGCGCTTTATTTTAGCGTTGACCAGCATCTTGGTGCAGAGGACACATGGGGTATGGGTGGCATAAATAGTACAACCCTCAAGGCTAACACCATGCAGGGCCGCCTGGATAATGACATTCTGCTCGGCGTGAATGGCCCGGCATATTTCATGCCTTTCCCCTGAGGGTATCCCGAGCTCATCCCTGAGGCAACCCAGCTCAAGGCAATCCTTTAGGCCAGCCGGGGCGCCGTTGTAACCGGTAGCCAGGATATGCTTATCCTTAACGGCCACCGCCCCAACATGGTGGCGACGACAGGTTGAGCGCTCGGCCACCACAGCGGCTACCTTAAGGAAATATTCATCAACATCCGGCCTTCTCAAGTCATCCTCCTTAAAGCGGCCATGACCGCCTTTACCCTCTTGGCCAGGTCCTTCAGTGAAGACTCATTCAGGATGGTGAAATCGGCCATGGCGATGGGTCCACTCTTGTTTATCTTCTCCACTTCGGCCCTATCACGGGCGGCGGCTTCAGCCACCGTCAGTGGCCGGCTGTCTCTGGCGGCCAGCCGGCGATACCTTGTCTTGGGCGATGCCCAGACAGCGACCACATAAAAGCCCTCCCCATAATAGTTCTTGAGAAAGGTGTACTCTTCCCAGGAGTAGAGACCATCAATGACCACATCTTGCTGTTTCAGGGCCAAATCAATCCGGGACAGGTTGAGTACGGCATAAGCGGCCATGCCGTATTCTTCTCTCAAGTGCTCCCTGATGCGGCGCTCATTTTCCTCGTTCAGCTCCAGGCCCCTCTTCCTGACTTCTTCATCGGTAATATCACCGAATCTCAGGCGAATAAAGCCATTCTTCTCAAATAATCGGGAGACCTCTGATTTGCCGGCGCCGGTCATGCCAACAATGGCCACCAACTTCATAACCTGTACCTGTCTAGCTCATTATAGGAAAACGGCCCACAAATAACAACAAGAGCTTAAGCAGTTCTTAATCGATTACACGCCGCCTCATGGCAACCATTGATATGAAGAAGAAGAGTCCGGCCAGCAAGACGATATAGGCTAGAGACAGCAGCAGGCCGGGGTGAAACTCACCCTGAACCAGTGCCCTGATAAGCTCAACCGCCGGGGTCAGTGGCACAATGCTACTGACCACCTGCACCGCCTCGGGGAATGAATCAAGGGGGAAGAAGGCGCCGCTAAAGAATGTTATCGGTGCGATAAAAAGGGTAAAGTAGTAGTTAAAGCTGTAGATTGAGGGCGCCAGAGAGACAAAGACCATACCAATAGAAGCAAACATCACCCCTTCCAGAACAGCCACCACCGGCACCAGCAGTACCCAGGGTGAAGGCAGCAGTTGGAAAAGGGCAGCCACCACCAGGATGATGGTGGCCGTCACCAGGGAGCGGGTAGCCCCCCAGAAGATTTCACCGGCAACGACATCCTCAATATTGAGCGGTGTCGCCAGAATAGAATCATAGGTCCGTCGGTACTCCATACGAAAAAAGGCGCCGTAGGTGCACTCAAAGGTGGCGCTGGTCATAACATAACTGGCGATAACGCCGGGGACGATAAAATATATATAGTCCTGACCGTCAATAACGCCCATAAAATGGCCGAAGCCCAGGCCCAGGGCCAGCAGCAGGATAATCGGCTCAAAGATAAAGCCAGGGGCTATTGACCGCCACAGCCGCAGGAAGACATCCCTGTTGCGCTGCCACATCCGGATAAAGCGCCAAGAAGGTAGTCTCATTCCACCAGTGCCCTCCCGGTAAGCCTGAAGAAGACATCCTCCAGTGTGGCCAGCCGGGGCCATAGATTCCAGGAAAGGCCCTCCAGTTCCTGGGCCAACCTATCAGCATCACAGTGAAATACCTGAATGGTACCGGCGGCATCCTCAAAGTCAAGCCCACGGCTTTGCAGCTCTTGGTTAATACTATCCCTTTGGTCGGCCCCGACCTCGATCTCCAACAGCTTCGGGCCAACATACCGCTCAACAAGTCCTTTGGGAGAATCCAGAGCCAACACCCTGCCCCGGTGCATTATGGCCACCCGGTCACACAGGACAGCCGCCTCGTCCATATTCTGGGTACACAGAAGCTGGGTAACACCCTGCCCCTTTAACTCCCTCAGTTTCTGCCAGACCAAATACTTGGATTGAGGGTCGAGGCCTATGGTCGGCTCGTCAAGAATAAGAACCCTGGGGTTGTTAATCAGGCCCCTGGCCAGCAGCAACCGTCGCTTCATGCCCCCCGATAGCTCTTTGATGCGGCTACCACTCTTGCCCTCAAGCCTAAACAAATTAAGTGCCGCCATACTGCGCCGCCGGGCCTCATCCTTGGCTATATCAAAGTAGCGGGCAAAGGTGGTTAGGTTCTGAAGCACGGTTAGCTCCGCGTCCAGGTTATCAATCTGGGGGACTACCCCGAACATGGCCTTTATCCGGCGGGGATATTTCCTAAGGTCCTTGCCCAGAACCCAGATATCGCCATCGGTAGGCAGCGAGACGGCGGTTATCATGTGGACAAGGGTAGTCTTACCGGCACCATTGGGGCCCAGCAGGCCGAAGCACTCACCCTCCTCAATCTCCAAGCTAACCCTGTCTACAGCTACCAGGTCTTTAAAATTCTTGGTCAGTTTCTGGACTTTGATAACAGCCATATAACGCTTGCCGCTTTTCTAAGACAATATCCGGCTAATGATAGCAGTTTCGGCCGCAGGCGGGCAAGGTGAAATGAAGCCACTAGTAGCCTGTGCTATAATTCCGGGAGATGGCTAAGATTAACCTGGCCGATAAAATAGAAAAACAGCTACCGGCTGAACTAAATGACTTTATGAGGCAAGCCGGCAAGCTGGCGGCCAGCCGTGGCGAAAAACTCTACCTGGTCGGTGGCGTCGTCCGTGACCTGTTGCTGAAAGAAACCAATCTTGACCTTGACCTGGTGGTTGAGGGCGACGCTGTTGCCCTGGCCCACCAGTTACTGCCCGATGAGCCTGCCAAAATCACCGTCCACCGGCGCTTTAGCACGGCCAAAATAGGGTGGCGTAAGTGGACTATTGACCTGGCCACCGCCCGCCGGGAAAGCTA
>JAUXAE010000027.1 GCA_030620035.1 Dehalococcoidales bacterium | reverse complement strand
GCCAGGATATTGAATCCCCGGTCGAGGTAACCCTGGAAGAGGCCTATCACGGCACCAAACGAACCCTCAGCCTTCAGGTTGATAAGCCCTGTTCAACCTGCCAGGGTAGCGGCCGGCAGCAAAACAGGCCCTGCCCTACCTGTGGCGGGGCGGGAAAGGTGCCCGGGCTTGAACGACTTGAGGTCAAGGTACCACCCGGGGTTAAGACTGGCTCCCGGGTGCGCATTGCCGGTAAGGGGGGACAAGGCTACGGCGGTAGCCCAAGGGGCGACCTCTACCTGGCAATATCGGTCAGGCGGCACCAGATATTTGAAAGAAAGGGTGACGACCTTTATGTTTCGGCGCCGGTGCCCCTGACGGTAGCCATCCTGGGAGGTGAAGTCCCGGTGCCTTCCCTGAAAGGCAAGCTGGCCCTAAAAATTCCGCCGGAGACCCAGAATGGGCGTGCCTTCCGTCTGGCCGGGCTGGGGATGCCCCATCTGGGCGGCTCCTCCCGGGGCGACCTGATAGCCAATGTAAGCATAGTATTACCCACCAAGCTAACTCAGGAGGAGAGGGAGCTATTTGAGCAGCTTGGTCGCTTGAGGCCTGAGGGCTAATACAATGACAAGGGGTGATTACATGAATGATGAAACCAGACCCTGTTATGTAATAAGCGTCGCCGCTGAGATACTGGGTGTTAGAAGCCACACCTTGCGCTACTATGAGAAAGTGGGCATAATAAAGCCATCCCGGTCGCCAGGCAATGTCCGCCTGTACTCGGAGAGTGACATCGCCCAGCTCCGCCGGGTAAGACACCTGATGGACGACCTGGGGGTAAATATGGCCGGGGTGGAGGTTATTCTAAATATACTCGAGCGCATAATGGAGCTACAGAGGGTCAACCAGAGGCTTGAGCGAGAGTTAAGAAGGGCCAAGGAGAACAACCGATGAGACAGGAGAGATTCACCGAGCAGGCACAGGAGGCACTGGCCGCCTCCCAGATGCTGGTTCGCCAGTTTCAGCACGGCCAGTGGGATGTGGAGCATGTCCTGCTGGCCCTGCTCCAGCAGCCGGAGGGGCTAGTTGGTGACATCCTGAAGGAGCTCGGCGTTGATGTTGAGGCGGTAAGACAGGAAGTAGCCGCCGCCCTTGAGAAGACACCACGGGTGGCCCATGAGACCCAGCAGATATACACCACACCGCGTATTGCCCAACTGCTGCAGACGGCCGCCGCCGAGGCCGACCGGCTCAAGGATGATTTTATCGGCACCGAGCACCTGCTGATTGCCCTAAGCGCTGAGGGTAAAGGTGAAGCCACCACTATCCTCAAAGGCTCGGGCATTGACCAGGAGAAGGTGTACGCCGCCCTCAAGAAGATTCGGGGCGGTCACCGGGTCACTGACACCCGGGCCGAGAGCAAGTACCGCTCCCTGGAAAAGTACAGCCGTGACCTGACCGAGCTGGCCCGCCAGGGAAAGCTGGACCCGGTTATCGGTCGCGAGGATGAAATCAAACGGGTGATGCAGATACTTACCCGGCGCACCAAGAACAACCCGGTAATCGTTGGTGAAGCCGGCGTGGGCAAGACGGCCATCGCCGAGGGGGTGGCCCAGAAGATTGCCGCCGATGACGTCCCCGACTCCCTCAAGGGGCGCCGGGTGATGGCCCTGGACATGGGCGCCCTGGTGGCCGGCTCAAAGTTCCGCGGTGAGTTTGAAGAGCGCTTGAAGGCGGTAATGGATGAGGTGCGCGAGGCCAAGGGGGAAATAATACTCTTCATTGATGAAATTCATACCGTGGTCGGCGCCGGTGCCGCCGAGGGGGCTATTGACGCTTCCAACATGCTCAAGCCGGCCCTGGCCCACGGTGAGCTGCAGTGTATCGGGGCCACCACCCTGGATGATTACCGCAAATTTATTGAAAAGGACAAGGCGTTAGAGCGACGCCTGCAGCCGGTATTTCTTGAAGAACCCGGTGTTGAGGCCACTATTGAGATACTGCACGGGCTGCGCCCCAGATATGAGACCCACCACAAGATTAAGATTAGTGATGAGGCCCTGGAGGCAGCCGCCCGCCTTTCTCAGCGCTACATCTCGGACAGATTCCTGCCCGATAAGGCCATTGACCTTATTGATGAGGCGGCCAGTAAACTGCGCCTGGAGACCGAGAGCGCACCGCCAGAGGTGAAATCACTGGAGAACCGCCTGAAACAGCTAAGTAATGAAGCCGAGGCGGCCTCACAACGGCAGGACTACGAGCAGGCCGCCCAGCTCAAGATGGAGATACTGCACCTGGAAGAGAAGTATAATCAGGCCAGGAGCCGATGGCTCAAGAAGGAGAAGATTGACCAGGTGGTTGACGAGGAGGACATCGCCCGGCTGGTCTCCAACTGGACGGGCATCCCGGTGTCCCAGATGCTGGAGGGTGAGGCCGAGAGGCTGGTTCACATGGAGGAGCAGCTCCATGAGCGGTTTATAAATCAGGAAGAGGCGGTCGTGGCTGTTGCTGAGGCCATCAGGCGAAGCCGGGCGGGACTCAAGGACCCGAAACGCCCCATCGGCAGCTTTATGTTCCTGGGTCCCACCGGCGTCGGCAAGACGGAGCTGGCCCGCAGCCTGGCCTGGTTCCTCTTCGGTGACGAGAGCGCCGTGTTACGGCTGGACATGTCAGAGTACCAGGAGAGACACACGGTATCGCGCCTGATTGGGGCCCCGCCGGGCTATGTCGGCTATGAAGAGGGGGGACAGCTCACCGAAGCCGTCAGGCGGCGCCCCTACCGGGTGATACTGCTGGATGAGATTGAAAAGGCGCACCCTGAGGTGTTCAACAGCCTGCTCCAGGTGCTTGATGACGGCCGCTTAACCGACGGCCATGGCCGGACGGTAGACTTCAAGAACGCACTGGTCATCATGACCTCAAACACCGGCGTTGAGCTCATCAAGCGTGAGATGGCCATGGGCTTCGCCACCAAGGCAGATGAGGCCAAGAGCCGAAAACAGGGCTATGAACAGATGAAGGCAAAGGTGATGGCCGAGGTCAAGAAGACCTTCCGCCCCGAGTTCATCAACCGCATAGATGAAATTATCGTCTTCCACGAGCTGACCAAGGAGCAACTCAGGAACATTGTTGACCTAATGGTCAAGGATGTCCAAGAACGCCTGGCCGAGCGAAAGGTATCTATTGAAATCAGCGACAAGGCCAAATCATGGCTGGCCAAGGTAGGCTATGACCCGACCTACGGGGCCCGGCCATTAAGAAGAGCCATTGAGCGCTACATGGAAAACCCCCTGTCCAGCAGGCTACTGCACGGTGAGTTTGGTGAGGGAGACACCATTATAGTTGACCAGGAAGGTGAAGGCCTGACCTTTACCGCCAAGAAAAAGGCAAAGGCAACCGCCGGGGCCACTAGAAAGCAAGACAGGCAAGAGGGTGGCTAATACCAGCAGATGGCACCGGCTTAAGGGCGGCCTGAAGAGGTGGCAATACTGGGTTGGCATCCTGGGCATTGTCATCACCCTAGCTTTGGCGATACTTATTGTCTTCAAATGGGAGGCTGTCCAGGAACTGGCCGGTGTTAGCTACTTTGGGCTCTTTGTCATCAGCGCCTTCGGTGGTGCCACCGTTATTATTCCAGTACCCATGCTGGCGGTGCAATTTGCCATGGGTGGGGTACTGTCGCCGTGGATTGGCCCGCCAGTTGTTGGTCCAATATTTGTTGGCCTAGTGGCCGGCCTGGCCGAAACCCTGGGCGCCCTGACCATCTATATGACCGGTTACGGTGGTGGCACGTCGCTGGCCGGGACGACAGGAGAAGGCAGGCTTGGGAGGGCCTACATACGATTGATGAAGCTGATGGAGCGGAGGGGCACGCTGACAATCTTTCTAGTGTCGGCCATAATCAACCCCTTCTTTTATCCCGTTTCTCTAGCCGCCGGCGCGGTGCGCTTCGGCGTCAGGAGGTACTTTGTCATCGCCTGGGCGGGCAAGACCATAAAATGCACCAGCATTGCCTATGCCGGTTACTACGGGCTGCGCGGTCTATTTGAGGCCCTGGGTATCCTATTATAGGTCAGGCCGATTGACCCATAATCAGCATATATCGTATAATAATATTAGGGTTACTGGGTTAGTCTGAATAAACTAAAGAGGCTGGGGGACTTGCACGAGGCTTGCGGCATTTTTGGCGTTTTTGCCCCTGATGAAGATGTAGCCCGGCTTACCTTTTTTGCCCTATTTGCCCTCCAGCACCGCGGCCAAGAGAGCGCCGGCATCGCCACCAGTGATGGTAAAAATCTCCATGTCTACGCCAAGATGGGGCTGGTATCCCAGGTATTTGATGAGGTGTCACTAAGCCGGCTCACCGGGGTTATTGCCATCGGTCATAATCGCTATTCCACCAGGGGTTCCAGCCATGTCCAGAATGTCCAGCCCATGATAGTCGGTCAGGGTGCCCATGCCCTGGCTATAGCCCACAACGGCAACATCACCAATGCCGAGCCACTATATCAGGAACTCTCCGGCCAGGGCTACACCTTCCACACGGCTACTGATACCGAGGTTATCGCCAACCTTGTTCTGTCGTCTCCTGAGAAGGACTGGATGGGCAAGATAAGATACGCCATGCGCCGGCTTAAAGGGGCCTACTCCCTAACTATCATGACCAAGGACACCCTTTTTGGCGTCCGCGACCCCTTTGGTGTCCGCCCCTTATGCCTGGGCACTCTCGCTAACGGCGACTGGGTATTAGCCTCAGAAAGCTGCGCCCTGGACCACATTGGCGCCAACTTTATCAGGGAGATTGAACCTGGGGAAATAGTGGCCATCAACAAGAACGGCGTTGATAGCCACCGGGAAGAGATAGATAGAAGAGCCCTGTGCATCTTTGAGTACATCTACTTTGCCCGCCCCGATAGTGTCATCAATGGCCGCCTGCTCTACTCGGCGCGGCAGGCCATGGGGGCCGGTTTAGCTGAAGAGCACCGGGTAGACGCCGACCTAGTTATCGGGGTGCCTGATTCAGCCACCTCGGCCGGTGCCGGCTATGCCCTCAGGTCGGGCATACCGCCCGGGGAAGGCCTAATCAAGAACCGGTATATGGGGCGCACCTTCATTGAGCCTGACCAGCGAATAAGAGACCTCGGCGTTAAGCTGAAGTTTAACCCCCTGCAGTCCCTACTACAAGACAAGAGAGTGGTGCTGGTTGACGACAGCATCGTCAGGGGCACCACCACACCCCAGGTAATCAGGCTCTTAAGAAGGGGCGGCGTCAGAGAGGTGCACATGCGCGTCTGTGCCCCACCCATCCGCTACCCCTGCTTCTTTGGTGTAGACATGGCCACCCGCTGGGAGCTAATTGCCGCCCAGAAAACAATACCTGAAATCAGGGACTTTATTGGCGCCGACACGCTGGGCTACCTCAGTATTGACGGCCTGATTAAAGCAGTGGCCCTGCCCCGGGAAATATTCTGTCTGGCCTGCTTTACCGGTGACTACCCAATGCCGGTACAACTAGAGATGGACAAGTTGGCCCTGGAGACTAGCCGGCAATACGGCATGCTTCCTTCAACCTGAAAGACACTAGGCTAAAACACCTGGTAGTCTTTTAATTTTCCTCCTTTGATTGCAACTGGCCTGCCCAGGTGATAACATTCTATTTATACTCTATTATTCTAAGGAGGGTTGATATGGGCTGCTCTACAATACTGGCAGCGGCGGTACCCGGCTTCTTTTTGAGTTCTCTCTTTGTCATGCTTCTCTGGGGCGCCATTGCCCCAGACTTCGGCATAGAAAAGATAGACTACCCTATGGCCATGCTGGTAACTATCACCCTGTGGATTGCGGTGGCACCCCTAGCGGCAGCTAGCAGCCGAACAAAATGGTGGAAAGGCTAAGCAAATATACTGTTTTTGGGAAAGGGATTCTTACTATTGGAGGCAAGACAGATTAAAAAGAGCTATGCCGCCGCCGGTGTTAATATTGATGCCGCCGCCAAGGTCAAGGGGCTGATTAAACGACATGCCGGGACTACCCTGCGCCCTGAGGTTCTGGCCGGCCCGGGCTTCTTTGGCGGCCTTTTTGAATTAAAAGGGTATCAGCAGCCGGTACTGGTCTCCAGTGTTGACGGGGTAGGCACCAAGCTCAAGATTGCCGCCGCCCTGGCCCAAGACGATAGTATCGGCATTGACCTGGTAAATCACTGTGTCAATGATATCCTTACCTGCGGCGCCGAGCCGCTTTTCTTTCTGGACTATATCGCCATGGGCAGGCTCAAGCCAGAAAGGGTTGAGGCCATCGCCAAAGGACTGGCCCGGGCCTGCCGCCAAGTCGGCTGTGCCCTGATCGGCGGTGAGACCGCCGAGATGCCCGGCCTATACGCTGGGGGGGACTACGACCTGGTCGGCTTTATTGTCGGTGTCGTTGAGAAGGAAAAGGTCATAACCGGAAAGACTATCGCGGTTGGTGATGCCATTATCGGCCTTGCCTCCAGCGGGCTGCACACCAATGGCTACTCCCTGGTGCGTAAGATTTTTGGGGAGACCCCGGCAAAACTTAATAGCTACTACCCTGAGTTAGGCCGAACCCTGGGCCAGGAGCTTCTGGAACCCCACCTCTGTTACTACCACCAGCTAAAGCCCCTGCTGCCCTTTATCAAGGGTATGGCCCATATTACCGGCGGCGGCTTAATTGACAATGTGCCACGAATACTACCTGCCGGCTTGGCAGCTAAGTTTAATAGTAAATTGTGGGCTATATCGCCTATCTTCCAGCTAATCCAAAAGCGGGGCAATATTGATAACAAGGAGATGTACCGGGTGTTTAACATGGGCATCGGCATGGTGGTCATCTGCACACCGGATAATGTTGACAAGATAATGAAAGCCTTACCTGGGGCCAAGGTTATCGGTGAGGTGGTGAAACAGACCAAAGAGGCAAGGGTAATCTTAGACTAGCAAACTAAGGAGGTTTCCATGCGAGCCATCTTAAGTGTCTCTAATAAAACCGGTCTGGTTGATTTTGCCCAAGGCTTGAGTCAGCTAGGCTTTGAGATATTCTCAACCGGGGGCACCAAAAAGGCACTTACCGAGGCTCAGGTGCCAGTAAAAAGCGTCTCGGAGATTACCGGCTTTCCTGAGATTCTAGGGGGGCGGGTAAAGACCCTGCACCCGGCCGTTCACGGCGGCCTCCTGGCCCGGCGTGACCTTCCCGCTCACATGGCCGAGCTGGCCCAGAATAACATCCAGGCCATTGACCTGGTAGCGGTCAATCTCTACCCCTTTGTTGAGACGGTATCCAAGAAGAAGGTCACCCTTGATGAGGCCCTGGAGAATATTGACATCGGCGGCCCGACCATGCTGCGGGCGGCGGCCAAGAACTTCCCCGGCGTCATCGTCATCGTTGACCCAGCCGACTACACACCAGTCCTTGAGAAACTGAGGGCGGGAGGGGTAGTCCTAGATGAGCGCCAGAGGCTGGCTCAGAAGGCCTTCCAGCATGTCGCCAGCTATGATTCGGCCATCTCCCAGTACCTGAGGCAGGGCGCAGAAGGCTTCCCTGATGAGATGACCATAGCCCTAAGAAAGCGCTACGACCTTCGTTATGGTGAGAACCCCCACCAGCCGGCGGCCTTCTATGCCGAGCAGACAGTAGCCGCCAGCAGTGACAGCGGCATAACCTGGGCTAAGCAGCTTTGGGGCAAACAGCTCTCCTTTAACAACATCCTGGATGCCGATGCCGCCTGGGGTGCCGCCAGCGACTTTTCGACGCCGACAGTGGCCATCATCAAGCACACCAACCCCTGCGGCCTGGCCAGTCACCAGGATATTGCTGAGGCCTACCGCCGCGCCCTAAGTGGCGACCCGGTATCAGCCTTTGGCGGCATTGTGGCCGCTAACCGCAAGGTCACCGCGGCCATGGCCCAGGAAATGGTGAAGACCTTCTATGAGATAGTCATCGCCCCGGAGTATGAGGCAGAGTCCCTTAAAGTGCTGAAGAAGAAGCGGGATTTGCGTATCCTGCTGACCGAGCTGCCGCCCTATATCAATTCCCGGCCCGGCTACCTTGACTACCGCCGGGTAAGGGGTGGCCTACTTATCCAGACCTCAGACTCACTATCCGAAAACAGCGTCAGTCTAAACCTGGTAACCCAGCGTGAGCCCACCAAGGCTGAGATAGAAGACCTGCTTTTTGCCTGGCGGGCGGTCAAGCACATAAAATCCAACGCCATTGCCCTGGCCAAGGACAAGACACTGGTCGGCATGGGTGCCGGACAGCCCAACCGGGTGGTCAGCGTTGACATAGCCAGGACCAAGGCCGGGGACAAGGCCCGGGGCAGCGTTATGGCCTCTGACGCCATGTTCCCCTTTCCGGACAGCATTGAGCGGGCGGCTCAGGCCGGGGTTACGGCCATCATCCAGCCCGGCGGCTCAATAAGGGATGAAGAGGTGATTAAGGCCGCCGACGGGTACAATATAGCCATGGTCTTTACCGGCACCAGGCACTTTAGGCACTAAAGGAGGGTGGGTGATGGCTAATGCGGTTTTGATAATTGATATGCTCAAAGGTTTTATGGAAGCAGGCCATCCACTGTATGTCGGTGATAAGGCCCGCGGCATAATCCCCAATGTCCAGGGCCTGCTGGAGCGGGAACTTGAGCAAGGCGTCAAGGTCTTCTTTATCTGCGACCGCCATGACCCCGATGACCTTGAGTTCAAGATGTTCCCGCCCCACTGTATTGCCGGCACCCCTGAAGCCGAGGTCATCCCGGAACTGGCCCGTTATCCAGGTGAGGTAATAACCAAGAAGCGTTACAGCGCCTTTTTTAATACCGTACTGGAGGCAAGGCTAAAACAGCTCAGGCCAGATAAGATTACTGTCTGTGGCGTATTAACCAATATCTGCGTCCTTCATACTGTGGCCGATGCCAGGAACCGTGACTACTATGTAGAGGTGCCCGTTGACTGTGTTGCCTCCCCTGATGAAAAGGGACACCATTTTGCCCTGGAACACATGGAAAAGATACTGGGGGCCAAAGTTACCAGATTTAAGGAGGCTAAGGCTAATGGCTAGATTCGAACCCTCTGAGGCAGTACTATCCGGGGAGACAGCCGATGTCTACTTTGCCCGCACTGTAGAGATACTTAAGAAGGAAAAACTCAACCCGGTGGCCACCATGGAGGTGTTTGCCAACCGGGCCGGCATCCTCTGCGGCATGGAAGAGGTAAAGGCGCTACTGGAAAGGGTCCTGCCCGAGGATAACCGCGAGGTATGGGCGCTGGCTGATGGTGGGCCGGTGGCCGGAAAGGAGGTGGTCCTGCGCATCACCGCCCCTTACCAGAGCTACGGTCTCTATGAGACAGCCATCTGCGGCATCCTGGCCCACTGTAGCGGCTGGGCCACCGCCGCCAGGGAGTGTGCTGAAACCGCCCGGGGCATACCCATAACCAGCTTTGGTGCCCGCCATGTGCACCCCCAAGTGGCCGGCATAATGGACTATTCGGCTATTGTCGGCGGCTGTAACAGCTGTTCCAGCGTGGCCGGTGCTCGACTGGCCGGCCTGGAACCAGCAGGGACCATGCCCCACTCCCTGATAATCGTAATGGGCGATACGGTCACGGCGACGCTGGCCTTTGATAGGTATATGCCGCCTGAGGTGCCCCGCATCTCACTGGTTGATACCTTCAAGGATGATCCCGAGGAAAGCCTGCGGGTAGCTCAGGCGCTGGGCGAGAGGCTTAACAGCGTGCGACTGGATACCCCCGGTGAGAGGGGCGGGGTGACCGCCGACCTGGTCAAGGAGACCAGGGCCCGACTGGACCTGGCCGACTTTAACCATGTCAAGATTTTTGTCAGCGGCGGCCTTACCCCGGAGCGCATCAGGTACTTCCTTGACAATGAGGCCCCGGTTGATGGCTTTGGCGTTGGCAGCTATATCAGCGGCGCCAGGCCGATTGACTTCACCGCCGATTTGCATGAGATAGAGGGTAAGCCCATTGCCAAAAGGGGGCGCATCCCGGGCAAGACCCCAAATCCCAGGCTCAAGCGGGTGATGTAATGAGGTTGTTTCTACCTCACCCCCTTGGTCCCCCTCTCCTTCAAAGAGGGGGAAGAACTTTTTGAAGGGGCCAAGCCCCTGCAATCTACCCTTGTGGTGAAACTCTAGCACCGCTTGAACTCTAAACGCAGCACCCGCTTCGTCTCTTCGGTGACCTTAACCCTTTCATCAATCCGCCAGCCGACCAGCCATACGATGTGCTCCGGTGAGCAGACAACTGGGACATTCTGCCGCCAGGCGCGGGGAATCCTGGCATCAATCATAAACTCGGCCAGCTTCTTGGATTGACCCAGTCCCAGCGGCTGAAACCGGTCACCGTACCGGCGGCTTCTCACCACCAGTTTGCCACCGGTCTTATCAAGGTCAAGATAGGCAGTAAAGCCATCTTCTTCTGTCATCTCTTCCCGGTTGATGATTGTTGCCGTAACCAGCCAGCCCGGAAGGTGTGTTTCCCCGGGAATCTCCAAGGTATGTTCAGCCTCAAGGACAGGATAGGGAGACATCGCCGCCGGCCCAGGGCCCAATAAGTACCGGTCGTATTCTATGGCAAAGATTAAGCCACCGGGCAGGCTGACCTGCTTACCGGCCGGCTTGTCTAGGGCGGCCATTATCCCCTCAATGTGGCGCGCCTCAATATCCTTAAGGCTGCCCAGAAGGCCCTCCAGGGCCCGCCGCAGCAGGTTCCGCTTCAGGGCCGGGTGAATTTTGCCCAAAGCCTCCCTATCTAGAATAATTGTGTCTCCCTGCCTCTGGGCAACTCCAGGCCAGAGCCGGGCGGCTTCTTGATCGATAAAGGCCAGGTCATCGGCGGCAATTTCAGCCGTTCTGAGCAGGGCCTCAGTCACCTGGGGATTATAAGCCTTGAGCAGGGGCAGGAGCTGAAGGCGGATTCTGTTTCTAAAACTTGACAATGAAAGGTTGGAGGCATCAATTCGGGGTTCAAGTCCATGCTTCTGACAGTAGCCGGCCGTCTCTCTACGGCTCAACGCAAGCAGTGGCCTAATTATAGCCAGGCTCTTCCCCCGGGGTAGCCG
>JAUXAE010000048.1 GCA_030620035.1 Dehalococcoidales bacterium | reverse complement strand
TCTGGATTGTGGTGCTGTTGTTCCTGGGCAGTATCGTCCTCCACTATCCCCAGGTGATTCCCTTTATCGATCCACTGGAGCCTGATTCCTTCCTGTTTCTTACCCGACACTCCGTGGGGCGCCTTGTCCTTCTACTGCCGTTAGCCTACACGGCCCTAGTCTTTGGCCTTAAGGCAGGATTAGCCAGCCTTGTCGTGGCCATCATTATCATGCTGCCTAATCTGTTTCTCCTGCCCCAAATTACCACTGATGACCTGATTGAGACTATCGGTATTGTTATCATTGGGCTGGTGGCCAACCTATGGCTTGAGAGCTACTGGACGGATAGGAGACACCGCCAACAGGCCTACTTAAGGCTGGAAACAGCCCAGAGGGAGCTACAGCGGATGCAACAAAACCTGAGATTCTATCTCAAGCAGATTACCATAGCCCAGGAGGAAGAGCGTCAGCGTATTGCCCAGGAACTTCATGATGACACCGCCCAGGACCTGGTCGTGCTGTCGCGCAAGCTGGATAGCTTTATTTCCCAGAGTAATAACCTATCAGTCGATGACATCAACTACCTTGAGAAACTTCACCACCAGATCAATAGAACACTTAGTGAAGTGCGCCGTTTCAGCCAGGACCTAAGGCCCTCGGTACTGGATGACCTGGGGCTTCTGCCGGCGTTGAAATGGCTTGTCTCTGAGCACACCAAACACTTCGGTATAAAAGTAGATGTCAAGGTGCTGGGCACGGCCCGCCGCTTCCCCCCCGAGACGGAACTGGTTCTTTTCCGCATCGCACAGGAGACATTGAGAAACATCGGCAAACACTCAAAAGCAACCAAGGCCTGGGTTACCCTTGATTTTGGCAGTGATGGCACCATTCTGACCCTTAAAGACAACGGCAAGGGCTTTGTACCACCGGAAAGGATTAGCGACCTGGCCGCCGTGGGCAAGCTGGGGCTGGCCGGGATGGAAGAGCGGGTTCAGCTCATCGGCGGCAAGCTAGGGATAACATCACAGCTAGGTAAGGGCACCGCAGTAATCGTTGAAGTCCCCAGCTCAGATAGCCTCCACAAAAAGCTTGGCTAAAGCCTCTATCCCGACTATTATATTTGCAAAGACTAGAACTTATGATATAATACTTACGGCCAACTTTTACCAATACAGTATTAAGTGAGGGGGAGGTAACAACCAATGGAATCAGTGACACCCTTTAAAGAGGTAGCCGATATTATAAAGGAGGAGGGTGGCGACGCCTTTAAGCTGTGCTATCAATGCGGCACCTGCACCGCCGCCTGCCCCTGGCATATGGTCAGAAACTTTCCCCCTCGCCGCATGATTCACCAGGCACAACTGGGGCTTTCCGATTTTGAGGCCGAGGATATGTGGCTTTGTGTCACCTGTAATGCCTGTGTTCAGCGGTGCCCCCGCGGTGTTGAGATAATAGACATTATGCGGGCCCTGCGCCGCTCTATTACCAGCCTGGGTGTGGCCCAGGCTCCTGATGCCCTCAGAATGACCATCAAAAATATCTCCAGCCTGGGCAATCCTCTAGGTGAGCCCGCCGAGAAGCGGGTAGACTGGGCCAAGGACCTTGATGTCAAGACCTACACCGAGGGTACCGAGGTTCTCTACTTCTCCTGCTGTATTCCCGCCTACGATGCCAAAATCCAGCGGGCAGCCCGGGCCACGGTAAAAATCCTGAAACAGGCTGAGATAGACTTTGGTATATTGGATGGCACCGAGAATTGCTGTGGTGAGAGCGTGCGTAAGGTCGGGGATGAGAATCTATTTCAGAGGCTGGCCCAGAATAATATCGCCATCTTTAATAAGAACAGGGTTACCAAGATTGTGGTTACCTCCCCCCACTGCTACCACAGCTTCAAGAATGAGTACCCGGAGCTTGGCGGCAAGTTTGAAGTTTGGCACTTCAGCCAGTATCTGGCCGAGCTCATCAAGGAGGGGAGACTGAAGTTTACCCAGGAAATAAACAAACGGGTTACCTACCATGACCCCTGCTATCTGGGGCGTCACAACGATATCTACCAGGCACCTCGTCAGGTTCTAGAGAGTATCCCCGGTCTGGAACTGGTAGAAATGGCCTACTGCCGGGAAAACAGTCTCTGCTGTGGTGGTGGTGGCGGCCGCATCTGGATGGAGACCAAGAAGGGTGAGCGCTTCTCCGACACAAGGATAGAGCAGGCCCTTGAGGTAGGTGCCGAGATAATGGCCGTGGCCTGCCCCTACTGCATGAGCAATCTTGATGATAGCCTGCTGACCTCGGGCAAGGAGGAGAGCCTTGAAATCCGTGACATTGCCGAGCTTGTCCAGCAGGCTCTCTAAGGCATTACAGGAGGCTTAACTATGCAAGACGAGGTTAGAATCGGCGTCTATATCTGCCACTGCGGAACCAACATCGCCGGGGTGGTCGATGTCGATGAGGTTACCGAGTTTGCCAAAACACTGCCCTCAGTGGCCGTAGCCCGAAACTACAAGTACTCCTGCTCTGAGCCGGGCCAGGACACCATCAAAGAGGATATTAAAGAACTAAACCTCAACCGGGTGGTCGTAGCCTCCTGTTCTCCCCGGATGCATGAGCGGACCTTCCGCCGGGCCTGTAGTAGTGCCGGGCTAAACCCCTATCTCTTTGAGATGGCCAATATCAGGGAGCACTGTGCCTGGGTAACCGAAGACAAGCAGGCGGCTACCTCAAAGGCCAAGGACCTGGTCAAGGCGGCGGTAAGGCGGGTAGCCCTACAGGAGCCCCTGGAGGCCAGGGAAATCCCGGTCAACCCCAATGTCCTGGTAGTCGGCGGCGGCATCGCCGGGATGCAGGCGGCCTTGGAGATTGCCGATGGCGACCACCAGGTCTACCTGGTAGAGAGGGAGCCCAGCATTGGCGGGCACATGGCCCAACTGGACAAGACCTTCCCCACCCTGGACTGTGCCGCCTGTATCTCAACGCCCAAGATGAGCCTGGTCGGCTCCCATCCCTATATTGACCTAATGAGCTACAGCGAGGTAGAGGAGGTCTCGGGTCATGTCGGCAGTTTCAAGGTCAGGGTCAGGAAGAAGGCCAGGTACATAGATGTAGAACCGTGCACCGGCTGTGGTGAGTGCGCCAAGGTCTGCCCGGTTGAGGTGCCGTCCGAATTTGACCTGGGTATGGCCCAGAGAAAGGCTATCTACCGGCCATTCCCCCAGGCAGTGCCCAATGTCTTTACCATTGATAAGCGAGGCTATCCCCCCTGCCGAGTTGCCTGCCCGGCCGGGGTCAACGCCCAGGGCTATGTTGCCCTTATCTCACAGGGCAAATTCAAGGAGGCCCTTGAGGACCTAAGAAGGACGATGCCCTTCGCCGGTGTCTGCGGCCGCGTCTGCACCCATCCCTGTGAAACAGAATGTGAACGGGGCCAGCTAGATGAGCCAATAGCCATCCGGGCCCTAAAGCGCTTTATGGCCGATTATGAGCCTGAGACCGGCCAAGAGGTGGTCCCAATTGAAAAAACGAGGGGAGACAGGGTAGCCATCATCGGCTCCGGGCCGGCTGGCCTGGCCTGTGCCTATGACCTGGTAAGAGAAGGTTACCCGGTTACCGTCTTTGAGGCAGCCCCAAAGAGCGGTGGTATGCTGCGCTACGGCATCCCGGAATACAGACTGCCCAATGAAATACTGGATAGTGAAATTGGCTACATAGAAAAACTGGGCGTAGAGATAAAGACGGGGAGCCCAATCAAAGAGCTAAAGGATGTCTTTAGCCAAGGCTATAAGGCCATATTCCTGGGTATCGGTGCCGGGACAAGCCAGAAGATGGGCATCCCAGGTGAGGAGACGCAAGGGGTGTTACATGCCCTTGACTTCCTAAAAAAGGTAAACTCAGGAGAAAAGGTTGAACTTGGTCAGAGAGTGGCTGTCATCGGTGGCGGCAACGCCGCTATTGACGCCGCCCGAACGGCTAAACGTGTGGGGGCCAAAGAGGTCGTCATTGTCTATCGCCGTTCCCGGACTGAGATGCCGGCTATTTCAAGCGAGGTTGAGGAAGCAGAAAGGGAAGGTATCAAGCTTCATATCCTGGCGACACCGGTTGAGGTGTTAACCAAAGACGGTCAGGTAACTGGAATTAAGTGCCTTAGAATGCAGCTGGGCGAACCAGATGCCAGCGGCCGCCGCCGCCCGATACCCATCGAGGGCTCCACATTTGAAATGAGGGTTGATAATCTAATCATCGCCATCGGGCAGGCGGTAGATAGGTCAATGCTGGCCAGCGAGCTTGACTATACCGATAGGGGGATTGTCTCGGTTGACCCGGTTAGTCTTGAGACAAACATAAAGGGTGCTTTTGCCGGTGGTGATATGGTTTCCGGCCCGGCTACTGTCATTGAGGCCATTGCCGCCGGCAAGGAAGCGGCCATCTCCATTGACCGCTACCTCAGGGGAGATGACCTGAAAGAGGGCCGGCCCACCACCATGGAAAAGGCAAAAGATGTTCCCAAGGAGGGGGTAGAGAAGAAGGCCAGGGTGGCTATACCCCTCCTAGAGACGGAAAAACGCGATTTGTCTACCGAGGTCGAGCTGGGCTTTGATGAAGAAATGGCCGTTGCCGAGGCCAGCCGCTGCCTAAACTGTGGCCTCTGCTCGGACTGCCAGCTGTGCGTTGCCGCCTGTGAAGCCGAGGCCATAGATCTTGAGCAGAAAGACGAATTCGTTGATATTGAGGTGGGCAGTATTATTGTGGCCACTGGTTTTGATACCTTTGACCCTTCGGTTATTAGTCACTATGGCTACGGCTGCCTGGACAATGTCATTACCAGCCTCCAGTTTGAACGGATGGCCAACGCTTCGGGCCCCACCAGCGGCCAGATACTGCTCAAGGACGGTTCCCAGCCGGAGAGTGTCGCCATCATCCACTGCGTCGGCAGCCGCGATAAGAACTACAACCCGTACTGCTCCCAGATATGCTGCATGCACTCCCTAAAGCATGCTCACCTGATAAAGGAAAAGGCCAACGCCGAGGTCTACCAGATGTACATTGATATTCGCTGTGTCGGCAAGGGCTATGAGGAATTCTATGAGCGTCTGGCCGATGAAGGCATTAATTTTATCCGGGGCAAGGTGGCCCGGGTTACCGACCAGGCGATAAGCGATGATGAGAAGGACAAGCTAATTGTTGTCTGCGAGGATACCTTATTGGGCAATACGATAAGGGTGCCCGTGGACATGGTTATCTTAAGCACGGCGCTCCAGCCGCGCTCGGATGCGGAGGCTGTTGGTCGCCTGTTTAACATTAGCCGCAGCGCCGATGGCTTCTTCCTGGAAAAACACCCCAAGCTGGACCCGGTGGCTACCATGAATGATGGCATATTTGTCGTCGGCTGCGCCCAGGCACCCAAGGACATACCACAGAGTGTCGCCCAGGCCAGTGCTGCCGCCGCCCGGGCCCTGGCTATGATTAGCAAGGGCAGGGTTGAGCTTGAGCCCTGCATTTCCCAGGTAATTGATGAAAACTGCGATGGCTGTGCCTACTGTGTTGACCCCTGCCCCTTTGACGCCATTACCCTGATTGAGTACATGAAGGAGGGCACCGTCAAGAAGACAGTAGAGTCAGACCCGGTCAAATGCCGCGGCTGCGGCGTCTGCCAGGCCACCTGTCCCAAGAAAGGCATTGTCGTTCTTAACTTTAAGACCGACCAGATAGCAGCCATGGTTGATGCCATACTCGGAGTAGGCTGAGATAACGGCTACTCTACGGTGACACTCTTGGCCAGGTTTCGCGGGAAGTCTATAGGGCAGCCCCTTTCCCGGGCGGTATAATAGGCCAATAGCTGGAGAACCACGGAATTAACTATTGGCGAGAACAGGGCCTCAACCCGGGGCACGGTGATGACCCAATCAGCCAGCTGGCCAATAGTGGCCTCATCCCCCTGGCCAACCACGGCTATTACCGGCGAGCCTCTGGCTCTTATCTCCCTGATATTGTTTAGCACGGCCTCATAGGTATTGTCCCTAACCACCAGGGCAATGACCGGCGTATCACTACCCAGCAGGGCAAAGGGGCCGTGCTTTAACTCGCCGGCGGCATAGCCCTCAGCATGAATATAGGCAATCTCCTTGAGCTTAAGGGCCCCCTCCAAGGCCACCGGATGGTTTATGCCCCGACCGATAAAGAATACATTTTCATAGCCCGACAGGAACTGGCCGCATCGCCTAATGGCGTCTTCTTTATCGAGTACCTGCTGTACCTTGCTGGGCAGTTGCCTTATGGCCATAACCAGGTCGGCCAATCTTCTGATGTCGACTTTAGAATAGGACAGTGCCAGCCAGTACAGGACCACCAGTTGGGCAATAAAGCTCTTGGTAGAAGCGACGCTTATCTCAGGACCGGCCCGGGTATAAACAGTCCGGTCGGCCAGGCGGCTGATGGTAGAGCCCATCACATTGGTAATGGCCGACACCGGGCAGCCCTTTTCCTTAAGTCTCCGGGTCGCCCCGAGGGTATCAGCAGTCTCGCCAGACTGGCTAATGACGATGGCCGCTGTCCCAGCTCGGACCTGCCCCTGGTAACTAAATTCCGAGGCCAGTTCAACCCTCACCGGGATTGCCAGCAGCTCCTCCATAATATATTTACCTACCATGCCGGCATAATAAGAGGTGCCACAGGCCAGTATCAGCAGGGAATCTATGTCGGTACCGCCGGCCCCGGCCAGCTCAACCAGCGGCTCAGCCGCCTGAGAATAGCCACCGAGGGCATCTCGTATCACCTTTGGTTGCTCATGAATTTCTTTCAGCATAAAGTGCTCATAGCCAGCCTTCTGTGCCTCAGCTACCGTCCACAGAATCTTGTGCTCTTTCCTTAAGACATCGGCGCCGTTTCTCTTAATCTTTATGTCAATTTTATTGATAACACCGATATCGCCCTCCTCCAGATATATCACCCTATCACTATAGTCGAGCAGGGCGACGACATCGGAAGCGATGAAATTCTCCCGGTCACCGAGGCCGATAACCAGTGGACTACCCTTTCTGGCGACTACCAGCTCGGGCTCATCCGCCTTAAGGACAATAATGGCGTAGGAACCCTCCACCCGATGCAGGGCAGCGGCCACTGCCTCTTCCAGGTTGCCCCTGTAGTACTTCTCAATCAGGTGGGGCAATACCTCGGTATCTACCTCGGCGGCAAAATTATGCCCCTCGGCCAAAAGCTCCTGCTTTAACCTATCAAAATTATATATTATGCCGTTGTGGACTACGGCGATACGGCCGCGGCAATCAAGGTGTGGGTGGGCATTTAGCTGAGAAGGTGGGCCGCAGGTGGCCCACCTGGTGTGGCCGATACCGGCCGTACCTTCAAGTTGGGGCGCGGCTCCGGCCAGCTCATTCACCCTGACGGCATCTTTATAAACCTCGAGACTACTGCCCGAGACGGCTAGGCCGCAGGAGTCGTAGCCACGGTACTCAAGCCTGGTTAAGCAGTTAATGAGAACATCTTGGGCCTGTCTGTTGCCGATATAACCGACGATGCCACACATTTTGCTATACCACCAGACTGTGGTCAGGCAGCCGGCCCGAAATCAGCTTGAGGGCTTTAACCTGACTGTAGTTTCCTAGAATAACCCCGGCCTGGGCGACCACACCGCTGGCCAAGTGACAGCCCTCACCCAGCATGGCACCCACTGTCACCGGATAGTACTCCTCATTAATCTTGACCTCAGTGCTATCACTTAAGGCGCTGAATTGTCCCCTTATCAGGCAGCCCTTATCAATAACCGAGTCCTGGACAATAGAGCCGGGGCCGATAGCGACATCACTGCCGATAACACTGTTCTTTACCTCACTAAAAGGGGAAATGGCCACATTGTTACCCAGGCTGGTGGCCGGCAGAATGCAGGCATTGGGCCCTATGTCACAGCCGTCACCAATAACCACCGGACCCATGATATAGGAGTTTGACCGTATCACCGTGTTCTTGCCCACCGAGACCGGGCCACTCACCTGGACACCGGCCTCAATAGTGCCTCCCAGAGTGGGCTGGGTCTGGCGCAGAACGGCGCTGTTTAGCCTTAATATATCCCAGGGATAGGCGGCATCAAGCCAGGGGCCGTCTGTTTCTAGGGCGGTGATGG
>JAUXAE010000079.1 GCA_030620035.1 Dehalococcoidales bacterium | reverse complement strand
GCACAAGTGAATACTCAAATGGAATACGCGTGCCATCAGCAATAATGTAGTTCAGTTCAACAGTAGCACGTCCCTTTTCCAACGTAGTTTTAACTACTTCTTCTATAAGTTGGTGTTCCTCAGGCGGATAGAAATGTAATGGAGGATACTCACTCATTTCTTCATAGTTGTAACCGCTGATCTTATTTAGCGTTTTATTCCACCGGATACCCTTTCCGCTCTCTGGATCGAAAATGTAAAAAGTGTCTGGTAGGGAATCTATCACATTGTCGGTAAATTTCTTTTGGGCCTTTATCTCCTCCTCCATCTCCTTGCGCTCGGCTACACTCTGCCGCAGGGTTTCTAACTCTTGGGAAAGCTGTTCTTTGGTTTTAGTCATAATTGCACCTTTGGTGACAGATAGCTCTATTTTATGCACAAAAACGACTTTTGTCAACAACACGACGGAATAGCCTATTCTGACACACTGATTAAGCCACAGCAGGGGGCTATAGAAATTGCCTGTTGGCAATATATTCTGTCCCGGAGCGGGGACAAATGGGCAAAGAGCCGGATGCTGGCCAACCTAAAAGAAGCGGCGCCGACTTCGGAAAAGATAGCCGGCGACAAGGCCAAAGACCAAGCCGCCAAGGTGGGCCTGCCAGGCTACAAAGGGGAGAAGGGATAAAACAAGGAAACCGCCGATAATGGCTACCCATAGAGGCATAGGGACCGGTATCGGGATGATAAAGACCCTGAGGTTGGGCCTTAACATGGCCAGGACACCACCCAGGGCGAAGATGGCCCCTGAGGCGCCAACGGCTATGGCCAGGGGCGACCCCAGCAGTACAAATAGAAGGCTGCCCAGTAGGCCACCGCCAAAATAAACAATTAAAAATTGCTTATCCCCTGTCAATCTGGAGAGGTAACCGCCCAAGAAGTAGAGGGCCAGCATGTTGGCTATAATGTGGAAAAGGCCGCTATGGATAAACAGGCTGGTTATCAGCGTCCATGGTTCGGTGGGGAAGCTAGCCGGCTGCAGGCCAAAGGAGAGAATTAATTCGGGTTGTACGGTCGTAACTACAAACAGCAGCAGGTTGGCGGCTATCAGCATCAATACTGGGCTTAGCCTAAAGCCTTGATAGCCTCTATAGTTCATTGTTTGGCGTCATAATAACCTTTAGGTGCCCACTTTGGCAAGAAAGTCACAGATTGCCCAACCGCTTGAGAACAGGCCAATATCAACTATTGGCTTTAGTATATCCCGAGATGAACGCCTTCAGGCCGTCTTCATATTGTTTACCTGAGGTAGTGAATCCGTCACTGTGGCCGCCGGTAATCTCAAGAAATCTCTTGGGCTCCCGGGCCCTTTCAAATAGCCTCCGCCCGTGGCCAAAGGGTATTACCTCGTCCTGGCGGCTATGGACAATCAGAACGGGGCAGTCTACCCTACCAAGGTAGCCGGCCGTATTGAATCTAGAACCAAGCAACAGTCTGGTTGGCAGGTAGGGATATACCTTGGCGGCAATATCGCCGAGGGAGGTAAATGTTGATTCGAGGATGAGTGCCTTTAGCCGGTGGCTCTGGGCCAGCCGGGCGGCCACGGCACCTCCCAGTGACCTGCCGAAAACAATTATCTCATCAGGGCTCACCCGTCGTTCCCGGACTAGGTAGCGCCAGGCAGCCTCGGCATCCTGATATAGGCCCTGTTCGCTGGGTTTTCCCTGGCTGTGGCCGTAACCTCGGTAGTCGAAGATGAAGATGTCCAGTCCCAGCCGATGAAATATTTGAATCAACCCCAGACGGTGTGACATGTTGCCCGCGTTACCGTGACAGAACAGAAGCACCCCTCGGGCTCTCTGGCCGGCAATAAACCAACCAGAGAGCCTGACCCCGTCCTGGGTTTTAAATGAGACGCTCTCATAGCCAAGCCCGATGCTGGCCGGGTCGGCCGACAGAACACCTTCCGGATAGTAAATGTAGCGGGACTGGAGAATGAAGAAGAAGGTGGTATAGATAACATAGGCACCGGCGATAAGAGCCACAATCCAGATGCCCAACATAAAGGGGTCATTCATCTCGGGATAATCGTAGTTCTGGGCTGGCCCATTGTCAATAAGGGGCACTAATAGAAAGACTTAAGGTGGGCCTATCTCTTTGGCTGGTGTTTCTTTTTCGTCTTATCCGGGGCCAGATTGATGATCAATCTTTCGGCGTCAAAGGGGGAATAGCCCTCAAAGGTCTGCCCGTTTACCGTAATCTTGAGTTTGACGCCGCAGCTAGCGCAGGTTTGGTGCCGTGAGTGGAGTAATGCCCAACCCTGATAGCAGGCACCGCATTTGGGGCATTCAGCATAGGGCATATTCATAACTTTATTATATCATGATATCAAGGACACCCTACCTAAAGTGTCAAGTCGGCTGCTGGGCGGTGTCGGCAGAACTCCGCTTGTTGTTAAGCCTATTGGCTCGGTTTCATCCCTTTTTTTGGCCACTTTAATCACTGCCACTGCTTAACGGGTTAGCCTGGCTATTGGCTTTATCTTGGGCCCGGGTTTGCCAAAGACAGGGGCTTAGCCTTATCATTAGTAATTAAACCAATGATAAGACTTGATAAGGTCAGCAAGACTTACCAGGTGGGTGACGAAACTGTCCATGCCCTGTCGACTATAGACCTGGCGGTGGCCAAGGGGGAGTTTGTCGTCGTAGTGGGGCCCTCGGGTTCCGGGAAGTCCACCATGCTCCACATCATTGGCGGGCTGGATTCACCAACCTCGGGAAGGGTCATCATAGACGGCCGAGACCTAAGCCAGGCCAGTGACCGGGAGCTTTCCCGGTACCGCAATGGCAGCGTGGGCTTTGTCTTTCAGACCTTCAACCTGCACCCAACCTATAATGCCCTGGAGAATGTCGCCCTGCCCCTAATTTTCTCTAGGGTATCGCCTAAACGGCGCCTTGACTTGGCCCGGCAGGCTTTAGAGACAGTGGGCCTGGCCCAGCGGGCCGGCCACCGCCCCAACCAGTTATCTGGTGGTGAAAGGCAACGGGTTGGCATCGCCCGTGCCCTGGTTGCCCAGCCCAAAATCATTCTGGCCGATGAGCCCACCGGCAACCTGGACTCTAAGACCGGGGGGCGCATAATTGAGCTGCTTCTTCGCCTTAACCGGGAAAAGGGCATAACCCTGTTTCTGGTAACCCATGACCTTGATATTGCCGCCCATGCCCCGCGGGCCCTCTTTATGCGTGACGGTGTCATTGTTGAGGAGAGGAGGGGCTAGCTTGCGCTTTAGCGACCTGGCGGCGATGTCTTTTTCCGGACTGTGGCGCCGCCGGCTGCGCACATCTCTGACCATTCTGGCCGTGGTCATCGGGGCTACCCTGATAGCGCTGGTGATATCTCTGGGTAATGGCCTGCAGAGTTTTATTGTCGACCAGTTTGGCCTTATGGTGCCTCAGGATTCACTGACGGTGTCTACGGTTGAGAGGGCCTTTAGCGGTCGGGGCGGCCCCCATGAGATAACCGTCACCGAGGTTGAGATACCCCAGCCTTTTACCCAGCAAGATGTGGCCCGGATACGGGCCACCCCAGGTGTTGAGCGGGTTGATTTTGCCATGGCAACCCCGGCCCTCTATATCAGCCCCCAGGATAGCGAGCGGAAATTTAGCCTTTTGGCCACCACCGGCCCTGATTATGAGGTCAGCCTGAGGCAGCTGGTGGCCGGCGGCTATTTTGCTGAAGCGGCCAGCGGCCAGTGCCTCATTGCCTATGATTATCTTGACGCCTTCGGCTGGGCCGATGCCGAGTCGGCCCTGGGCCAACAGGTCATCATTACCGTGGGCAAGCTCAATCCCTACGACCGGGATACCAACCAGTACTCTTTTACCGTAGTCGGCGTAATTCAGAGCACACTCAATGCCGCTGAAGTCCTGATACCTATGGCTGACGCCCAGGAGATGGCCCGCTACTATCAGGATAATCCCCGTCTCTATACCGAGGAGCAGCCCGGCTTCCTACTTAAAGTAAAGGTAACCGATGCCACCATCATTGACCGGGTGGCCCGGGACATAGAGGCTCTCGGCTTTTTTACCATAACCCCAGGTGAGATACTGGATGAGATAAACAGTGTCTTCAGTGTTATCCAGATTGGGCTCAGTGCCTTTGGTGTCATCGCCCTGGTGGTGGCCGCCATCGGTATTGTCAACACACTGCTGATGGCTATCCATGAGCGCACCCGGGAGATAGGGGTGATGAAGGCGGTGGGAGCCACCAAGGGGACAGTGCGCCTTATGTTCACCATGGAGGGGGCCGCCCTAGGCTTCCTGGGCGGGGCTGTTGGTGTTGGTCTGGGCTATGTTCTGGGGCAGCTGTTAAACATCATTGGCAGCCAGACCTTTCTCAGTGGCTTCCCCAACTTTCAGATGTCAGTTTTCCCCTTATGGCTCATCTTTGGCATTATTGCTCTGACCACCGCTATAAGCTTGGTGGCGGCGCTGTACCCGGCCAACAGGGCCGCCCAGCTCGACCCGGTGGAGGCGCTGAGGTATGAGTGATGTGGCTCAGGCTGAGAGATAGCCTACTGGCGGTTCAGCCCCTTCTGGCGGCGCCCATCTTCTTCTCCGTCCTCCTAGGGGTACCTCCCCTCTGGCTTAGCTGGCTGGTGGGCGCAAAGGATAAAAAGAGAAGGAGGACGAGATTAGTCATTGGATAGGTCTTTAGCTACTTTAGCAACAAGGTTTTTGTATGCGTTGGAAATATCTGTACTGCATTCTCTGAATATTGCCCTTTTATCTTCCGCATCTTCGTATTTTTTCTTCATAGATGAAATTGTATTGAATGGGTCGTACCCCCAACTTTCTTCTAATTCAACTGCTTCTAGGTTTGCCTCTCGGCCTCTACAGTACCAAACAGAACCATATGCCTCAACGAAAGACTCAATCTCTTTTTCGTAGCCAGCATTCTTACTAATTTCACGAATAAACTCTGCTTCTAATAAAATACTATGTAATCTAATATGTATATTTTTTTCCTAAGGGCTGTATTCCTTTCTTCCCCACCGGATAAAGGTGTAGTAGTTGCTTTTTTAGCTCTCGTAGCCCAATCTACTATCCTTTCAATATTCCTAAATTTGGCGTCTCTCTTTCTGAACTTATTAGATTGTATAGCTTTATGTATTCCTAATCCTAAAGCAACTAATACAGCAAGGAATGTAGCTACAGCGCTATATGCTAACCAATCAGTAACTAAAACAGTAGACATTGGCCAATTATACCACAACAAAAAAGG
>JAUXAE010000020.1 GCA_030620035.1 Dehalococcoidales bacterium | reverse complement strand
TTCCTCAGGGTACTGAGATGTTTCACTTCCCCTGCTTACCTCCACCCAGCCTATGTGTTCAGCTGGGGGTGCCCGGGTTTTACCCGGGCGGGTTGCCCCATTCGGGAATCCCCGGCTAGGCTTACTAGACAGCTCACCGAGGCTTTTCGCAGCCTTGCCACGCCCTTCTTCGGCCCTTGATGCCAAGGCATCCACCATGTGCCCTTAATGCTTGACCTGCTTCAGGTTTGATATTAGTCCACTATTTAATTGTTAAGGTACTCAAGCACAAAATAAAGCGGCTTGGCAATCTACCGCCAAGCCGCCTGCCTGGCCTTTAATCACCGACCTAACTCTTTATGTATCGCCCTTAAACATATAATCTTAAAAACCTTCTTTTTGAAGGTCAAATAAAATATATCACAAAAAAATGCTCCTGTCAATAGGAAAGTGGCTACCGCCATAATTTTTCATCCTTTTTTGATAATTTGGGGAGGGTCAAGCCCTAGGCTAGTAAGAATCCCGGTAAATCTGGGTAATGGCGGCGCTATCAAGCCTTCTGGGGTGCATCTTAAGCCAGGGGGCTGTTGTGACAGCGTTATCAGCCAATTCTTTAAGGCACTCCTCCTCAATACCCAGGCCTCTTAGCCTAAGCCTCATACCGATACTCTCAAGCCACTGCTCAGTGGCCAGCAGGCCATCTGGCTGGCCGAAGACATTTTTACCCAGAGAGCCAAACCTGGGCCGCCTTAGCGGTAGGGTATACCTCATCCAGGCAGGCAAAAGGGCGGCCAGGCCATCACCGTGGGCGATGTCGTAGTAGCCACTTAAGGGGTGCTCAATACCGTGAAGGGTCATGGCACCATCGCCACCGCCCAGTGAGGTAACCTGTGAGCAGGCGATGGTGCTCAGCCAGCAAAGCTGGCTACGGGCTTCTATATTATCAAGCTTTTTCAGCACCCGGGGCAGATAGTCAACCACCAGCCTCAGGGCAGCCTCCACGATGCCATCGGTCAGCGGCGACGGGTTGTCCGCCGTTAGATAAGGTTCCACCAGATGACAGAAGATATCCACCCCTCCCTGGGCCGTGGTCCTAGCGGGCAGACCAAGGGTCAGTTCCGGGTCAACGATAGAGACCCTGGGGAAAAGGTGAGCACTGTTGAGCACCCTTTTCTCATGCCTTGGCTGATTAGTGATTACGGCACCATTGTTGGCCTCCGAGCCGCTGGCGGCCACCGTGGCCACCAGGATAAGCGGCGGCACCGGGCCCTCAGCCTCAGTCCCGGTCTCAATGTAGTGCCATATCGGCTGGCCACCACTGCTGGCCAGTGCTATCCCCTTGGCGGCATCCATGGCGCTGCCGCCGCCAAGACCGATAACCAGGTCAAGGCCGCTTTCTCTGACTATTGTGGCGCCCTCATCTACCGTAGCCGCCCGAGGATTGGGGCTTACCCGGTCAAAGACCAAGGTCTCCACGTGGCAGCTCCTAAGGTCATTAACAACCCTGTCCAGCACCCCGCGGCGGCGCATACTGCTTGTCCCCGTCACCAGAAGAGCCCTGTGGCCCAGCTTGGCCGCCTCAGCCCCGAGACAGGCCAGACTGCCGCAGCCAAAGATAATCCTGGTGGGTAGATAAAAGGTAGTTATCATAGCTTATTCTCCTGGTGCTTATTCTCCTGGTTCCGTGACCTCAACCACCTCTGTTTCTGATGAAGCCTTACCGCCTCATTGGTAGTCTCATAGGCCGATAGAAAACATTCGGCAAAAGAACTAAAGCCGTCACTCAAGATGGCCGACCTTATATCCTGCATCAGCCTGCTTATGAAGCTAAGGTTATGAATAGTAGCCAGCCGGTAGGCCAGTAGCTCCTCACTCTTAAAAAGGTGATTGAGGTAGGCGGCGGAAAAATTGCGGCAGGTATAGCAGGAGCACTCAGGGTCAACCGGCCCTTCCCGGCGGCTGTAGGCAGCATTTTTAATATTGACCCTTCCCCGAAGCGTAAAAAGGGCACCATTGCGGGCTACCCGGGTGGGCAAAGCGCTGTCAAAGATATCAATACCTCGGGCCACCGCGGCCACAATATCCTCCGGGGAGCCGACGCCCATAAGGTAGCGCGGCCTGTCCTGGGGTAAGAAGGCCACCGTTTCCTCAACCATATTAAGGGTTACCTCCTTGGTTTCACCTAAACTCAGGCCGCCGATGGCGTAGCCGGGGAAGCCCAGTGAGCTGAGGTGGGCCGCCGACTGGCGTCGGAGTTCCGGGAAGATGCCCCCCTGGACAATGGCGTATAGTGCCTGGTCGCCACGCCGCTGTGCCTTTTGGCACCTCTCAGCCCAGCGATGAGTCCGCTTTACCGCCGCCACAACCCGGACAAGACCGGCATCACTGGGCGGGCACTCATCCAGAACCATGATTATATCGGCGCCCAGGGCCTCCTGGAACTTGATAGCCAGCTCAGGGGTAATGTGATGCCGGCTGCCGTCAATATGGGAGCGGAATAAAATGCCGTCATCACCGACCCGGCTCAAATGGGCCAGGCTGAAGAGCTGATAGCCGCCGCTATCGCTGAGAATGGCCCCATCCCAACCCATAAATTTATGTAAACCACCCATCGTCTCAATTACAGAAATGCCCGGCCTGAGGTAAAGGTGGTAGGTGTTGACCAGCACCATATCTATGCCGATATTTTCTAGCTCCTCGGGGGTCAGCGTCTTAACCGTAGCCTGAGTGGCCACCGGTAGAAACAGCGGCGTGGCCACCTTACCGTGCCCGGTGACCAGCTGGCCGGCCCGGGCCCGGCTATTGGGGCAGGTTTTCATCAAACGGAAGCTGTTATTTACCAAATCCCAAGACCCTTAAAACAGGTCCCTTAGATAGTGCAGTAACAATCTTCTCACCATAACTATTCCCTTCCTGCCAGCCTAGGTAATAAGAAGCTCAAAGTAAGGGGCTAGAGTGGTTGGCTAAAAATCTGCCTGATGACCCTCTTCCAGATAGCCCTGCAAAATAACGGCCGCGGCGGCGGCATCATCCCTGGCTTTTCGCCGGGCCTTCTTGCCCCCGGCCGCCCGCAACAGGCGTCTGGCCGCTACCGTGGTCAGGCGCTCATCACGGAAGTCTACGGGCACCTGGGTAATACTGGCCAGCTTGTGAACAAAGGCCTGCACCTTCTCAGCCTGAGCACCCAGGCTGCCGTCCATTGAGCGGGGCAGACCGACGATAACCCGCTTAACATCGTGCTGACTAATAATAGCGGTAATGGCGGCTATGTCGGCCATGTCGTCCCGGCGCTCAATAATAGTAAGTGGGCTGGCCAGTATTTCACCGGGGTCGCTTAGGGCCACCCCGATGCGCCTATCACCGATATCAAGCCCTAGAATGCGCGTTATCTGCCTCCCCGCCAGCTATATCAGGTCTCTGACCGCCTTAAGGGCCCCGTCCAGCTTAGCCTTATCCCGGCCACCCCCCTGGGCCAGACTGGCCCTGCCGCCACCACCACCGCCAGCTAGCTCAGCCACCTTGCTGACCAACCGGCCGGCATGGTATCCCTTGGCCACCAGATCAGGGGTTACCACGGCTAGAAAAACAGGCTTACCCTGATAAACAGTGCCCAGGACGATGACCACACTCTTCAACTTCTGCCTTAAGTAGTCGGTCATCTGGCGCAGGGTCTCCGGCCGGGAAGATGGCACCCGGCGGGCCAGTACCCTTACCCCGCTAACCACCTCGGCTTGACCTAGCAAAGCTTCAGCCCTTACCCTGGCCAGTTCCTTCTCTAAAGTCTGGGCCCTCTTAATCTCGTCATCCAGCTTGGCCAGCAGGCTGGAGACCTTATTGCCTAGGGAATCAATCTCCTGCCCAATTGCTTTCTCAGCCCCCCGGCCGGTAACGGCCTCAATGCGGCGCAGGCCGGCACCGATACTGCCCTCACTGATAATACGAAGGAAACCTATCTCCCCGGTGACGGCAACATGGGTGCCGCCGCACAGCTCGGCGCTGACCGGAGGCCGGCCTATCCTGAGGACACGGACAACATCACCGTACTTCTCGCCAAAGATGGCTATTACCCCCTCCTGGATGGCCTGCTTATAGGGAATTTCCTCATCAGATACCGGCAGGTTCTGGCGGACTTTGTCATTAACAACGCTCTCTACCTTCTGAATTTCCTCTGCCGCCATGGCCTTAAGGTGACAAAAATCAAACCTGAGCCGGTCGGGGGCGACCACCGAGCCCCTCTGCTGAACATGCTCACCCAGAACCTGACGAAGAGCCAACTGAAGTAAATGGGTGGCGGTATGATTGCGGGCAATATCAAGCCGCCTTTCTTTGTCCACCTCAGCCTCTACCTCATCATTTACACTCATACTACCCTCTATAACCTGGCCTTGATGCATAATCATTCCGTGTGCCACTCGAATGGCATTGGTAACCGAAAAACGCCCTGAGGAACTTATTATTTCACCCGTATCACCCATCTGCCCTCCCATTTCGCCATAGAAGGGGGTAGATGCTAAAATTAAACCTGCTTTCTGCCCTTCCTTAACTGTAGCTACACCTTCATTATCTACCATTAGCCCAACTACAATAGTTTTATTCTTAAGATTGCTGTAACCAACGAAAAAGGTATCCTTTATGTCAAGTCTGTCTTTTAACCCGACCTCTTCAGCCAGCTCAAATTTATGGCTGGCCCGCCCCTTCTCCCTCTGCTTGGCCATTTCTTTTTCAAAGCCCTCAGAATCGATGAAAAAACCATTTTCAGCGGCAACTTCCTGCGTTAATTCTTTTGGGAAACCATAGGTATCATATAGCTTAAATACATCTTCGCCTGGAATCTTCAGCAACATCTCGTATTGTTTAACTGCCTGTGAAATCTCAGGCCTTGGTATAGCCTTTTGTATTTGCTCAACCGTTTTCTGGTATTGCTGAAATGCCTGTAGTATCTCAGGTCTTATCATAGCCTTTTGTAATGGCTCAAACGCTTTCCCTATCGCTTCCCCTATCCGTTGGGCGGCCTTCTGGTATTGCTGAAATGCCTGTAGTATCTCAGGTCTTATCATAGCTTTTTGTAATGGCTCAAACGCTTTCCCTATCGCTTCCCCTATCCGCCGAGTTGCTACTGCAAACTCCGAAGTCGGCCCAAGACTGCGAACTAGTTCCGTCATCGTGCTATCCAGTAAGCCCTCAATAACCTCTAGGCCCGTATCAAGCGTCTCGCCAAAGCGGGCCTCTTCAAGCTCAATCAGCTCAAGGATGAAGTCCCGCCGCTTAAGGAGCTCAGGATAAATATTCCCCATCTGCTCAATGGTTACCTTGGCCATTTCGGCCAGGAAGGGCTTATCAAGCCCCAGTCGTCGACCAAAGAGGGCCGCCCGGCGCAACAGCCGCCGTAGCACATAGCCCCGTCCCTCGTTGCTGGGCAATACACCATCGGCGATAAGAAAAGTTAAGGCACGTCCATGTTCAACTACCACCCGCATAGCTTTATCTACTTCATCATCAGAACCGTACTTCTTCCCTATAAATTTGGAAATATTACCTATGAGTGGTGCGAAGAGGTCGGTGTCATAGACCGAGGTTTTGCCCTGTATCACGGCGGCCGTCCTCTCTAAGCCCATACCGGTATCAATATTGGGCTTGGGCAGCAGGCTACGCCGGCCCGACCTGTCCTGATTGTACTGCATAAATACCAGGTTCCAGATTTCGGAAAAGCGACCGCACAGGCAGTTGGGGGCACAGCTAGCCTGGCCACAGCCAACACCAGGGCCAAAGTCATAGTGAATCTCACTGCAGGGTCCGCAGGGCCCGGAATCACCGGCCGGCCCCCAGAAGTTGTCCTCCTCACCAAACCTCAGTATCCTGTCTTGGGGTATGCCCATCTTACGCCAGATACGGAAGGCCTCATCATCATCAAGGAAGACGGTTACCCACAGGCGCTCAGGCTCAAGTCCCAGGCGCCGGGTGACAAACTGCCAGGCTAAAGCGATGGCCTCGGTCTTGAAATAATCGCCGACGCTGAAGTTACCCAGCATCTCAAAAAAGGTGAGGTGGCTGGCATCACCCACCGACTCAATATCAGTGGTGCGGAAGCACTTCTGGCAGGAGGCCAGGCGGGGACTGGGTGGCTCGCTCTCACCCAGGAAGTAGGGCTTGAACTGGACCATGCCGGCACTGGTCAGCAGTAGTGTCGGGTCGCCATGAGGTATCAAGGAGGAGCTTGAAATAATCCTATGCCCCTTTTCCCCAAAAAAGCTTAAAAAGGCTTCCCGAATCTCATCACCGGTCACTGACAATCTCACCTCTAGTCAATATTACTAAGATTTTAGTTTAAGCGATACTGGCTGTCAATTGAAGCGAGAATTGTTAACAAGGTTGAGCTCAAGATTAGAGGAACTGGCCTAGATACTCCTTAAGCTCAGGTCCTAGCTGGGGGTGCTTCAGGGCCAGGGCCAGCTGGCATTTAAGCCAGCCCAAAGGGGTGCCGGTATCATAGCGCACCCCGTCAAATTCACAGGCATATATCGCCTGCTTTTTTAGCAGTAGCTGCATCTCCTTGGGAATGGACTTGGTCGCCGGTAGAAACCGGGTGCCCCAACCGGCGGCAATGATAACCGCCTTACGAACCTTCATTTCGCCTCCATTCTGTCACGGGCAAAGATGGCGGCACCGAGGACACCGACATCGTCACCAAGCCGGGCAGTTACGATGCGCACCGCCTGGGCGGGCAGCCTAAAGGCCCTCTCGGCCACCAGCTGCCGCGCCGGGTTAAGCAGAAGGTCGCCCATCTTGGCGACACCACCACCGACCACAATCATATCCGGGTTGAAGATATTAACGATATTGACCATAGCCACCCCCAGGTAGCTAGCCGCCTGATGAATAACCTCCTTGGCCAGCCCGTTGCCGCTTTGGGCGGCCACAGCCACCTCCCTGGCGGTGATAGCCTCTATCTTGCCCTTTACCATATCGGTAAGGGCCGAACTCTGCCCCTTTCTCAGCCGCCCTATCGCCTCCCTGGCTATGGCTGTGCCCGAGGCCAGCAGCTCAAGACAGCCGACATTACCGCACCTGTCCCTGGGACCGTTAACATCAATGGTCATATGCCCCAGTTCACCGGCGCTGCCACTAGAACCCAGATACAAACGGCCGTTAATAATAATACCGCCGCCGATGCCCGTGCTCACCGTAAGGTAGATCAGGTTGGCCACCCCTCTGCCCACCCCCAGGCGGTGTTCCGCCAGGGCGGCGGCGCTGGCATCATTGATTAAAAAGGCATCAACCTGATACCGACCAGTGACAAGGTCACACAGGGGCACATCACGCCAGCCGGGCAGATGCGGTGAGCTGGTAACCAGCCCCCGGGCCGAATCGATGGCCCCGGCGGCGGCGATGCTAATGCCGGCTAGCTGGGAAGCGTCCCTCTGATTTTTATCAAGCAGGCGGTCTATGGTTAAAAAGAGGCGGTTAATCACCTCTTGCTGTCCCTTAGCGGCCAGGGTGAGCCGGTATTCCCGGGCCACCACCTTACCCCCACTAGAGATAATAGCCGCCAGTATCTTGGTCCCACCCAGGTCAATAGCCAGAACCGGCCGTCCTTCTTCGGTTTCTTTCATGCTAGTCCCACCGGGCAGTAAAGCCTGCCAAATTATAACCTCGATGGTCGAGTTGGCGCAAGGTAAGCTTCCTGCTAAATTGGGCTCGTGGCCTCTGTTTTTGAACACCTGAAGGTAATTAAAAAGGCCTTAAGACGGCCCCGCTTTGGTCTTATCACCGATGTTGACGGCACCATCAGCCAGACGGCACCAACACCCAAGCAGGCCCGAGTATCCCCGCTTTGCCGCCACTATCTGTCTATTCTGAGCCACAGGCTGGCTCTGGTGGCCGTCATCTCAGGCCGGCCGGCCTGTCAAGTTGGACAGCGGCATTAGTACTAAGCTGTGTCTTTGGCAGTGATGGCGGGCAAGGCCTATCAGACTAGATAACTATTGCAGGCTCCCCGAACGTCTTTACCTTTGGGAAATCATCTAAAACGAGCTACGGCCTGCCCCGGTGACACAGCTCGGCTACCAGAATGTTGAGGGCCAGCTCACCATCGTATCTACCTGTCTTAATGGACAGGTCTGTCTCAAGAAGCTTACGGTAGATCTCCTTCATCCGGTCAAGAGAATAGCCGGCGGCCTGCTCCTGTGTTTTACGCCAGGCAAAATCTGAGGCCAAGGCCAGCCTGTCTTGAATCTCCCCTGCCGATTTGCCCTGCCTTTTTAGTGCCTTGGCCCGCACAATTAAACGAACCTGCCGGGTTAACATAAAAAGCAGATAGCTTGGCGCCACCCCTGCCTTAAGCAACTGTTGCAGAGACCTTTGTGCCAGTCTAATCTTAAACTCAAGAATAGCGTCCACCATGGCAAAAACATTAGACTGCTGGCTATAGCCGACGACACGCTTAACATCCTCCTCCTCAACAGAGCCGCCCGAGGCAAACAGGACCAGCTTGTTAACCTCGCTGGCCATAATCCATAGATTGCTGCCCACCAGCCTGGCCAGTAATTCTACTGCCTGAGGGGATATGTGGCCACCCTCCCTGCCGACACGCCTCTTAATCCACTGAGCCAGCTTTTCCCTTCTTAAAAGGGGGAAGGTCCTTACCTCGGCCCCGGGGGCCAGCTCCCTAAACAGAGGGTTACCTTTGACTACATTGCCATCTACCAGCACTAAAACTGTGCTATCAGGGAGTAACTTAAGGCGGTGGCCGAATGATTCATAATCACCCTGCTCCCTGGCCGCCGGTGCCTTGTCTTTGCCCCGGCCAGCTCTGCCCTTAGGCTCAAAACGCTCCAGCAGCCCGTTAACAATAACCAACCGCTTTTCCGCCAGAAAGGGCACTGTCTCAGCAACACCGCCGAGCTGTTCTGGGGTCACCTGCTGGCCATCAAGGACAGTAGTATTGGCCGACAGCAGCGACTCATCACCCAGGCTTCTTTTTATCTCACTAAGCGATTCATTAAGGGAAAAATCGTCCCGCCCGGAAAGTATGTACAACAAGGTCTGCCCCCGGCTTATCGGTTCCCCATTCTACCACACTACGACCTGCCCGGTAATAATTATGCCTATTGAACAATAGTGATACAAAGAGTAGAATTAGGCTTAAAAAGAAGCGACAAAATCTTTACCGGCCTGACGCTACTATAGCTAGAAGGAGACAGACGATGTCAGAACAAGTAACCAATGAACTAAAAAAACTGGTTGCCATCGCCACCGACCTGGAGCTGGCCGTTGAGTTGAGGAGAAAGGCCATTGACCAGATTGGCACAGTGGGTACCCATGAGGCACTGCTGGCCCTGCTAGACCTGGCCGCCAATGAGCAGGCAACCCCTGATGAGAGAGAGTCTGCCCTTAAGTACGCCGGAAGGATTATAAAATCGAGCCGCTGACAGACTAGGCCAAGACCAGGCTTGCCATCAAGTGGCCGAGAAATGGGGAGGGGGTGGAGCTTTAGCGATGACCGTTGCCATCGGCATCATAGGGCTGGCCCAAAGCGGCAAGACGACCGTCTTCAACGCCCTGACCAAGGGACACGCCGGCACCGGCGGCTACTCACGGGAGGCGGCCCATACTGGCATCGCCAGGGTGCCCGAGCCACGCCTTGAAATGTTAGCCAAGGTACTCCATCCCAAGAAGGTAGTTCCCGCTGAGGTGAGATACCTTGATGTTGGCGCCTCGGTCAAGGGTCTGGTTCAGGAGGCGGCCATAACCGGTGAACTCCTATCCCAGTTAACCAATACAGACGCCCTAATCAATGTCGCCCGGGCCTTTACTGATGAAAGCATACCCCACATTGAAGGCAGTGTTGGTGCCCAGCGGGACATCGCCACCATGGAGCTGGAGCTTACCTTCTCCGACCTGGCCATCATTGAGCGGCGGCTTAAGAAGATTGAGCTTTCCCTAAAGGGGGCTCCTCAGGCCGAGCGCCAGAGCCTTCTTCGGGAGCAGGAGTTGCTGATGAAGATAAAGGCCGAGCTGGAGAAGGATGTCCCCATCCGGGAACTGAGCCTGAGCGATGACGAGGCCAGAAGCATTGCCAGCTACCAGTTCCTGAGTGCCAAGCCACTGCTGATAGTGGTCAACATTGGTGAAGACCAGCTATCCCAGGCTCAAGTTCTAGAAGCCGAACTGAGCTCAGGCTATGCCGGGCCAAGGCGCCGCCTCATCACCCTCTGCGGCAAGCTGGAGATGGAACTGGCTGAGCTTGATAACAGCTCTGCTACCGAACTCCGGGCCGGTTTCGACCTAGAAGAGTCGGGGCTTAGCCGCACCATCAAGCTGTCCTACGAACTGCTGGGCCTAATCTCATTCTTCACCATAGCCTCGGGTGAATTTAGGGCCTGGTCCATTACCCGGGGCACCACGGCCCTTAAGGCAGCCGGCAAGATACACTCCGATATGGAGAGGGGCTTTATCCGGGCGGAGGTAATCAGCTGTGATGACCTGCTTAAGAGCGGCAGCCTAGCCGAAGCCCGCAAGCACGGTCTCCTGAGGCTGGAGGGCAAGAACTACATTGTCCAGGACGGCGATGTCATTACCTTCCTGTTTAATGTCTGAGGATAGGGACTCTTCTTAAATACCCCGGCAATGCTCTTGGTTGACATATTACTCCAGTCACTATAAATTTATATACCAAGAAGAAGCCAGGCTTAACAAAATGGTTTAAGCATCTTTAATCACTAGAAAAGGAGGCGTGGTTATGAGAGCCGATGAGCAAACCAGAAGGGCCGTTAATGAGGTCTTAATTAAGATGGCCCAGGCAATGGAGGCAAAAGATATTGATGCCTTTATGAAGCTCTTCTCAAAAGACTCAAACATGCTAACCATCGGCCCGGAAGAGGCCGAGATGAGCATCGGGCCGGGACAGCTAAAAGAGCGGATGGAAAAAACCTTCACCGAGGCAGAGACTTTGTCCCTGAAGTACGGCTGGACATCTATTAAGGCCAACGGCCCGGCCGCCTGGGTGGCCTCTCATGTTTACTACACCATTAAAAAGAAGGGCCAAGAAGAAATAAGCCTGTCGGCAAGGCTCACCGGGGTGCTGGAGAAGATAGATAACCAGTGGCTCTGGACTCAGCAGCACTTCTCGGTGGCCCGCAATATTGAAGAGGGCATCGTTAAGGCACTCAAACAATTAGAGGCCGAAAAGGCCAAGGCAGCTGAAGCGGCCAAGGCGCAGGCAGAACAGGCCAAAGCGGCCGCGCCACCAGAAGAGCCAGTCAAAGCAAAACAGGCTGAGGTTGAACAAGCCGAAGCTGCTGAAAAGCCACCAGCCGAGACCAAACCGCCCCCCAAAGAAAAGCCTATAGAAGAAGACATTTTCTACGAGCTTGAGTGAAGGCGAGCAAGCTGCCGGGGTTTAGAATAAAGAAAGGAATTATCTATCAACCTCATCCCCTATTATCCCCCTCTCCTTCAAAGGAGAGGGGGAAGATTTTAAAAAGAGGGGCTTCGCCCCTCTTAGACACCGCCAATAAAAAACTTCACCCCCTCAAATACCTGTCTATATCGGCGGCGGCCCGCTTGGCGGCACCCATGGCACTTATTAAAGTGGCCGCCCCGGTAACTATATCGCCACCGGCCCAGACCCCGGGCTTGGTTGTTTGGCCAGTGTCTTCATCAGCGACCACGGTACCCCGCTTGGTGACCTCAAGGCCCCTGGTGGTAGATGCCACCAGAGGGTTGGGGCTGGTACCCAGAGCCACTATGGCGATATCAACTTCAATGATAAACTCGGTGCCTGGTTTAACTATGGGGCGGCGCCGGCCGCTGTCATCGGGCTCACCAAGCTCCATCCGGTAGCACTCCATGCCAACCACCCAGTTGCCTTCATTGCCTAAGAACTTTTTGGGCTGGGTCAAAAACCTGAACTTGATGCCCTCCTCCATAGCATTCTCCATCTCCTCGCGGCGGGCGGGCATTTCCACCTCAGAACGCCGGTAGACAACAGAGACCTCCTGGGCACCAAGCCTTACAGCACAGCGGGCGGCGTCCATGGCCACGTTGCCACCGCCAATGACGACCACCCTGTGGCCGACCTTGACCGGGGTATCATATTCGGGAAACTGGTAGGCCTTCATCAGGTTAACCCGGGTCAGGAACTCATTGGCCGAATAGATGCCGCTGAGGTTCTCACCGGGAATATTTAAAAACATAGGTGCCCCGGCCCCGGTGCCCAGAAAAACGGCCTGGTAGCCACCAGCCAGCAGTTCGTCGACGGTTACCAGCTTGCCCACTACGGCGTTAAGCTCAATCTTTACCCCCAGGGAAGCGACATAGTCAACCTCTGCCCTAACAATGTCCTTGGGCAATCTGAACTCAGGAATGCCGTATATTAGCACCCCACCGGCCACATGCAGTGACTCAAAGATGGTCACCCCATGGCCCAACTTGGCCAGCTCAGCGGCCGCGGTCAGTCCCGCCGGCCCGGAGCCGACTACGGCCACCCGCCGGCCACTGGGCGGCTTGGCTACCCCGGATAGCGCTACCTCCCCCAGATGAGCCCGCTCCCAGTCAGCCACATACCTCTCCAAACGACCGATAGCAATCGGCGCCCCCTTCTTGTCCAGGGCGCAGACCGCCTCACACTGTGTTTCCTGGGGACAGACCCGCCCGCAGATACCGGGCAGACTATTGGTCTTTTTTAGTACCCTTAGCGCCTGGGGCAGGTCACCCTCTTCTATAGCCTGGATAAATTCAGGGATATCAATATCCACCGGGCAACCGGCGACACAGAGACGCTTGGGACACTGGATACAGCGGCTGGCCTCGGCCTGAGCTTCCCTGAAACTATAGCCCAAGGCAACCTCACTGAAGTTTTTGACCCGTACCTCAGGTGCCTGTTTGGCTATGGGTACCCGATTCAAATCAAGCCTGCTCATGGCTAATTACCCCATCCTGGTTTTAGGAGTGACCGCCATGCCGGCGCCGCCACTGGTCAAAGGAATACTCCTCTTCATTACGGTAGGTATTCTGGCGGGCAATGAGTAAATTCCAGTCCACCTGATGGCCGTCAAATTCAGGGCCATCAACACAGGCAAACTTGGTCAGGCCACCAACAGATACCTGGCAGCAGCCGCACATGCCGGTGCCGTCAACCATTATCGGATTCAGGCTGACGATGGTCTTAACACCAAACGGCCGGGTAGTCTGGGCGCAGAATTTCATCATAATACTGGGGCCAATAGCGATAAGCCGGTCAATCTTCTCCCCGCCCTCGAGCAGTTCTTTAAGCGGCTCGGTGACCACCCCCTTGCGGCCGTAGGAGCCGTCATCGGTGGTTACTATCAGCCGGTCACTGAAACCAGCCAACTTGTCCTGCCAGAAGAGCAGCTCCTTATTACGCGCCCCCACAATGGAAATAACCCTGTTGCCGGCCTTCTTTAGGGCCCGGGTAATGGGCACTATGGTGGCCAGGGCAAAGCCGCCGCCGACACAGGCCACGGTGCCGAAG
>JAUXAE010000109.1 GCA_030620035.1 Dehalococcoidales bacterium | reverse complement strand
TCCCCCAAACATTGACCGATTCACGAGGTCAATTTCACAAACCAAGCAAATGGTAATAAGCTCAGTCAGCGAATAAATAAGCCTAAAGCTTCTCCAAAACCGTCAAAAACATAGGCCTCTCGTCCTTGCGGTTCTTATAATAGAATGAATAAAGGGGAAATCCCGCCTACCCCTCGCTATACTCCACCCCGCTCTCGGGTGACTCCCAGACCTCAACGCTGGCCAGGGAAACCGGGGCCTCTTCTAGCCTGGGCTTAAGCTCATCGTAGATGGTTTGGGCGATGTTCTCTGAAGACGGGTTTATCTTATCAAAGGGCGATACATCATTGAGATAGCAATGGTCAAACCGCTTTATGATAGCGGCTAAATGCCGCTTTAGGTCGCTAAAATCATAGGCTAGACCGATGTCATCAAGCTTGGTGGCGGTTACCCTGGCCATCACCCGAAAGCGGTGCCCGTGGAGTGCCTCACACCTGCCCTGATAGCCCCTTAAGGAATGGGCGGCATCAAAATGCTGTTCTATAGTAATCTGGTACATTCTGCCTCCTTACCTGGGGGCCATTTGA
Organism: Dehalococcoidales bacterium; assembly: GCA_030620035.1. Classification (GTDB taxonomy): domain Bacteria; phylum Chloroflexota; class Dehalococcoidia; order Dehalococcoidales; family JAUXAE01; genus JAUXAE01. The sequence goes on along the minus strand of JAUXAE010000109.1, from coordinate 3,018 downwards.
CCACCCCCTGCCGGCCGCTTAAGTTTTTTAGTAGCTGTTTAATGCTCCTTTTGCGGGTCGGGTGCAACAGGTCAGGGGCTATTTCGGCCAGGGGGATAAGGACGAAGGCCCTTTTCGTCAGCCTGGGGTGGGGGATGATAAGTTCGGGGGTTTTGATAACCTGGTCGCCATAGAAGAGGATGTCTATGTCAATGGGGCGGGGGGCATTGCGCCTATCGGGCAGCCGGCCCAGTTTGCGCTCAATACCCTTGGCCAGCAGCAGTAGCTCAGTGGGTGCCAGCCGGGTATTGGCCCTTAAAACCATGTTCAGGAAATAGGGCTGGCCGGGACTGCCTATCGGCTCCGTCTCATATAGTGATGAAGCCTCGGCCGACTGAAGCCGTTGCTTGAGGTAATCCAGCGCCTTTTCTAGATTCTGCTGGCGGTCGCCCAGATTTGAGCCCAGACCGAGATATACTGTGACCGGTTCCGAATTCACCTAAAGCCTCCGAATAATGGCGTCACTCATGCGGCATACCTGCACCATCTCTTTGACATCATGAACCCTCACCATATCAGCACCATTAGCGATGCCGATGGCCACTGTGGCCGCCGTCCCTAAAAGCCGCTCATCAACGGGCAGGTCCAGTACCAGGCCAATCATTGATTTGCGGGAGGTGCCTAGTAGAATGGGTCGCCCCAGGCTTTTGAGCCCGGCCAGGCGGCCGATGAGCTCCAGGTTTTGCTCCAGGCTCTTACCGAAGCCGATGCCCGGGTCAATGATGATATCCTGCTCAGCGACCCCGGCGGCCCGGGCCAGTTTAATACTCTTCTTAAGGCTTGAAACAACCTCGGCTATGATATCCGGGCAAGGTTTATCTCGCTGGTTTGAGGCAAGGACCAGGGGCACCCCGGCCTCGGCGGCTACTTGGGCCAGCCCGGGGTCTTGCTTCAGCCCCCAGACATCATTAATCATCCTGGCGCCGGCGGCCACGGCCCGGCGGGCTACCTGGGATTTATAGGTATCTATACTTATAGGTACCGATAGCTCGCCGGCCAGCCTTTCTATAGCCGGGATTACCCGGCCCAGTTCTTCACTAACTGAGACCGGCTTTGAGTCGGGGCGGGTGGACTCACCGCCGACATCTATAATATCGGCCCCCTCGGCGACAAAGCGTCTGGCCTGGGCCACGACCGCCTCAAGGTCACTGCCCAGCCCGTCCCCGGAAAAGGAATCGGGAGTCAGGTTTAGGACGCCCATAACATAGGTGCGCTCTCCCCACCTAAACTCGGTATTGCCGCAGCGGGTAGGCGCCAATGGCTGTTGGCTGGTCTCCAATCAATACCCCCTAAAGGCTTGTCTAGCTGAATTTCCCTCATATTACATCGCAGCTTAACAGTTATCAAGGCCGCTGGGCAATTATGCTTAGGGATATTGCCCAAAATAAAAGTGCAGAATAGCAGGGTGCTTATATATAGATTCATTTGACAAAGGGTTATCGCTTATGTATGATGAATTTGTAGCGGTTGTCGGGGCCAGGCTGGAAGAGCCTGATTAATTTCCAGTAATAAACAATCAATTAGGTATGTTTAGGAGGTAGCAATATGTCGTTTAGAATGGGGCCCTTGGAGATAGGCATTATCCTGGTGATTATCCTTATTATCTTCGGTGTCGGCAAGCTGCCTCAGGTTGGCGATGCCCTGGGCCGGGGAATACGAGCCTTCAAGAAGGGACAGAGCGGGGAGGAAGAGGAGAAGAAGAAAGAAGAAGCCCCCGCCGTGGAGAAGACTGTTGCCCAGGAGGTACCCGAGGCCAAAGCTGAGGTGAAGGCCGAGAAGAAGGCGGAGGAGACGACCCAGGAAAGCTAATAGACCAAAGGCAGCCTTTAATAAAAATCAGCATTACACCGTTTCAGGTTATAATCTGTGGTTGATATGTCCCTTGATAGGAGGATCTTTTTAGGTGCTGATTTTTGGCGGGGCGGTTGTTCTAAAATAATACCCTTCCTCTGTTCAGGGGAGGGGAATTTCTTTAGCCGGACTTTACCCCAAGGCTATTGTGTTAATACTGGCTAGTAATGGAGGAGGTTATGTCATTTAGACTGGGGCCGTTGGAGATAGGCATTCTTCTGGTGATTGTCCTTATTATCTTCGGTGTCGGCAAGCTGCCCCAGGTTAGTGAGGCTATCGGTAAGGGCTTACGCTCCCTGCGCCGGGGCAAGGGCGGTGACCAAGAGGGAAAGGAGACCACCCTGAGCCAGCCCAAGGTCATCAGCAGGCTGGAGGATGATGAGGCTACCCAGAGGCTCGCCGAGAAGATAGCCAAGGATAGAACGGAACCAAAGGCCGACTGATTTCCCAGGCGAGGCCATAGGCCCGGCTTGGGGGACGGCAGATTATCATAGCCCCTGTTTGTGGCGGAATGGTTGGCTTTGTGCTTTAATAGGGGACAGGCAGTAGACAGGCTGGTTAGATGAATTTTTTTGATATGGGCATACTGGAGATAGTGGTCATCCTTCTCGTGGCCATTTTAATATTTGGGCCGGGAAGGATACCTGAGATTGCCCGGCAGTTAGGGCGGGGGCTGCGTGCCTTCAGGAGAGTAACCACCGACCTGACCAAGGAGTTCACCAAGGCACTGGATACCGAGGATAAAGAGCCTTCATCCGGGAAAAGTAGTGATAAAGTCGGGCAGTCCTTGGATAAGTTAGAAAAAGGGGCCAAGTCACTGGATAAATTCCTGGGAGGGTCTGGTAAAAAAGACAAGTAGCTCGACCCTTGAGGTCCTGAAGATAAGATGGCTAAAGAAAAAAAGATGCCCATAATGGGGCATTTTGCTGAGATGCGGAAGCGTTTCTTTAGGGGTGTCATCGCCGTAATCATTGCCACCCTGCTTTCCTTCATATTCTTTAACCAGATTATGGCCGTTCTGACGGCACCCAACCCGGAGCTCGACCTCACGACGATAACAATAATGGAGCCGCTCAGCATCTTCTTCAGGGTGTGCCTCACCGCCGGTGTTATTCTGGCCATGCCCTA
>JAUXAE010000085.1 GCA_030620035.1 Dehalococcoidales bacterium | reverse complement strand
ATTAGGCCGCGGGCCGCCTTCTCCAGATCGGCATCAGCCAGGCCGGTGGTCTGGCCGACATCGTATTTGTCAAAGCCGTATTTATAGAGCCACAGGCAGTTTACCGCCCCAGCGATGCTGGCCGAAAGCAGCACTAGCGGCAGACACAGCCTAAAGAGCCATCGGGCCATAGTGGCCAAAACCTTAATTCCTGTCCCAGACATCCTATCTGATTTTACACTGTTAGGGCTAAAAGGGACAGCTTGTGAACCTCTACCCCCCCACCCTAAAGTTATATTGGGGGCTGCGCCCCCAGTCCCCTGCTTTCGCTGGGTCGTTATCTGGGCTTGCCTCTTAAATCCCTTTAGCTACTTGGGGATACATTATTGGGGTAGACTGGAGGGGGTGAGGTTACCATTTTGGAGAAAAAATCTCTATCCTATTTTTTAGGTAAATCCAGCTTAAAAGGATACCCCAGATAATGGTGCTATGCTATAATGATGTTAACCTCAAGGCTGGGGAGGGCCATGTTCAATCACCTCCATGTTCATACTGAGTACAGTCTGCTTGACGGCATGTCTCGCATTCCCCAGCTGGTGTCCCGGGCCCGGGAACTGGGCATGGCGGCCTTGGCCATAACCGACCATGGTGTTATGTACGGCACCATCAAGTTCTACCTGGCGGCCAAAGAGGCTGGCATCAAACCCATCATTGGCTGCGAGTTTTATCTGGCTCAGGATAGCCGCCTGAGCCGAAATGCCAGTGATAAGAACCCCTACCACCTTATCCTGCTGGCCAAAAACCAGACGGGGTACCACAATCTGATTAAGCTGGCTAGTAAGGCCCACCTTGAGGGCTTTTACTATAAGCCCCGGGTGGATAAGGAGCTTCTTGGAGAGTATCACCAGGGTCTTATCGCCCTCTCGGCGTGTCTCCGCGGTGAGGTTCCCAGGCTGATTCTGGAAGGACGCCTTGAGGAGGCCAAGCAGGCCGCCCTGTGGTACCAGGAGACATTTGACGATTTCTATCTGGAGGTGCAGCGGCATCCCATCCCTGAGCTGGAGCAGATGAATAAAGGGCTTATCCCTATGGCCAGAGAACTTAATATCCCGCTGGTGGCCACCAGTGATGTCCACTATGTCAACCAGGAGGATGCCTCGGCCCATGACCTGCTGCTGTGCATCGGGACAAACTCGTCTATTTACGACGACAAGAGGATGAAGATGGCCGGCGACTTCTTCTATCTCAAGAGCCCGGAGGAGATGGCCGAGCAATATCAAGACATTCCTGAGGCTATAGATAACACGGAGCGCATCGCCGAGATGTGTAACCTCAGGCTTGAGTTCGGGCGTCTTCATCTGCCGGAGATAGGACTGCCCGAGAGCCAGACGGCCGACCAGTTTCTGGCCGAGCTGTGTTATCAGGGCCTGGCCCGGTACTACCCTCAGGCTGGTGCCGAGATAAGGCAGCGCCTTGACTATGAGCTGGAGGTAATCAAAGAGACCCAGTTTGCCAACTATTTTCTGGTCGTCTGGGACATCATCTCCTTTGCCCAGAAGAATAATATTCTTTATGGGGTTAGGGGCAGTGCCGCCTCAAGCATTGTCCTTCGCTGTCTCGGCATCACCGAGCTTGACCCCACCCAGTACGGGCTGGTTTTTGAGCGTTTCTTGAATGTCGAGCGTAAGGAGATGCCCGATATAGACCTGGATTTTGAGGACGACCGCCGTGATGAGGTCATCGCCTATGTCTCCCAGAAGTATGGCCAGGACCACGTGGCTCAGATGATCACCTTCGGCACGCTGGGTGCCCGGGCGGCGGTCAGGGATGTGGGCCGGGCGCTGGCCATGCCCTACGGTGATGTTGACCGTGTTGCCCGGCTGGTCCCCTTCGCCCCGGGGATGACCCTGGAGAGGGCCCTTGAGGAGAACAGCGAGCTCAAGAGCATCTATCAGCAGGATGCCGTCGTTAAAAACCTGGTTGACTCGGCCAGGAGGGTGGAGGGCATCGCCCGCCACGCCAGCACCCACGCCGCTGGTGTGGTTATATCTAGGGAGCCGCTCACCAGATATACGCCGTTGCAGCGGCCCAGCCGGGGGAACCACGGTGGTACGGTGATGACCCAGCTGGATATGGGTGATATCGCCCATATAGGCCTTCTCAAGATGGACTTCCTGGGCCTGGCCAACCTGACCATCCTGGGCAAGGCCAGGGAGCTTATTCTAAAGAACCGCGGCCTTGATATTGACCTGCACCGTATCCCGCTGGATGACGCCAGGACCTTTGGCCTGTTGTCTTCTGGGGAAACTAGCGGCGTCTTTCAACTTGAGGGCGGCGGTATGCGCCGCAATATTAAGGAGTTAAAACCGTCCGCCTTCAGTGATATTGCCGCTATGGTTGCCCTGTATCGCCCCGGGCCTATGGAGCAAATCGCCACCTTCATTAAGGCCAAGCATGGCCTGGAGCCTATTCACTATCCCCACCCGGCCCTTGAGAGCATTCTTGAGGAGACCTACGGGGTGATTGTCTATCAGGAGCAGGTGCTGTTTATTGTTCAGGCCTTCGCCGGTTACAGCCTGGGCCAGGCGGACATCTTCCGCAAGGCAATGGGCAAGAAGATTGCCCAGGTGATGAAGAAAGAGAAGCGGAACTTTATCGCCGGCGCCAGGAAGAAGGGGTTCTCGGCCGAGCTGGCCGGCCAGGTTTTTGCCCTTATTGAGCCCTTTGCCGGCTATGCCTTCAACAAGGCTCACGCCGTAAGCTACGCCCTTATCGCCTACCAGACGGCCTATCTAAAGGCCAATTACCCGGCCGAATATATAACTGCCTTCTTGAGTACCCAGTTTGAGCAGACGGAGAAGGTGGCCACGGCTGTTGCCGAGTGCCGCCGGCTGGCTATCCCGGTACTACCGCCGGATATAAACCACTCTCAAGTTAATTTCTCTATTGAGAAGGAGGACAAGACCCCGGCCATTCGCTTCGGTCTGACGGCCATCAAGAATGTTGGCCCCGGTGCCGTCGAGCCTATCATTGACGAGCGAAACAAGACCGGTGCCTATAAGTCCATTGAGGACCTGTGCCGTCGGGCTGACCTGAGTGGCGTCAACAAGCGGGTGATGGAGAGCCTGATTAAGGCCGGTGCCCTGGACTCCCTGGGTGACCGCGGCAGCCTAGTCAATAATGTTAGTCGTATCCTATCACTAGCCCAGCGCCAGCAGCGCCTGCGGCAGACCGGGCAGGCTACCATGTTTGACCTGTGGGGGGAAAAGGCGGCGGTGCCTATGCCCAGTCTCGACCTGGCGGCCGCCGAGGTCACCATGAAGGACAAGCTGGCCTGGGAGAAGGAACTGATGGGGGTATATCTCTCGGAGCACCCTTTTAGCCCCTATGCCGGCCAGGCGGCCTCAGGCAGTACCACCCTGTGTGGCCAGATTGATGCCGAACTGGATGGCCAGCCGGTTACCATTGCCGGGGTGGTGGCCTCGGTTCGCCACTCGTTAACCAGGGAAGGCAACACCTTTTTGAGTGTCGAGCTTGAGGACCTGGACGGCCGGGCTGAGGTCATGGTCTGGCCCAAGGTCTATGTCAGCACTGAAGAATTGTGGCAGGAAGGCAATATCCTGCTGGTTGAGGGCCGGGTAAGGGTGAGGGGTGACCGGGTACAGCTAAACTGTGACCGTGTCCGCCGCTACCAGCCGCCGCCCCGGGCCGAAGGCGAGCCTACTGCTCAGCCCGGTGAGGCGCCTCAGGCTGCTCAGGAAACCCCGGCGCCCAAGGCACCTGCCGAGGCTTGCCGGCTGGTAATCCGCTTAAATCAGACCAGTGACCAGGAAAGGGATACAGCCCGCCTCCACCGCTTGATTGATACCTTAAAGCGGTTCCCCGGTAAAGATGAGGTCAACCTGTGTGTCGTTAATGATGACAGGGTCTTCAAGCTTAGGCTGTCCAATATATCTATTAACTACTGTCCCGAACTCCACCAGCGTCTGGTTGAGCTGGCCGGAGAAGACGGGGTAAGGTTGGAGACAAGGGCAGGCTGAGAAAGTCGACCCTTATCATTACTGGCCCGGACCAGCTGACCGCTAGGATGTGGCGGGAACTGCTGCTGTCTTGGTAAGAGGTTGGTAAGCATTCACCTGCTATTATATTTTTGTCATAGATATTGACAATCGACACTTTTGTTAGAAATAATATATTTGTGGGGTTGAGGGGGTGCAGAGATGGGGTCACCAAATAAATCAATAGAAGGGATAAAAGGAAAACTACTGACACTACTGGAGAAGAGGTTTTTTAAGTATGGTCTTAAGGGCTTCAGTGACCCTGAAATGATTGAATTATTCCTCCGCCATGTTCTATCCCACAAAGAATGTGAAAAGCTCGTAAGAGAGGTCAATAAAAGATACAAAACCCTTAGTGATTTTTTGACTGCCCCTTTTGAAGAGCTAGAGCTAATGCCTGGAATTACTCCTCGCACTCTCATTTGTATTAAGCTAATGCGGGAAATGCCCTCAGAGTATCTCAAGGAGAGAATTATTGATAAGCCCACCCATAAATCAGCCCAGCAGGTCTTTGACTATCTCTATGCCTCAATGCTCGGCCTAAAGAAGGAGGTCTTCAAGGTCATCTACCTGAACAGCCAGAACCAGATAATTGACACCGAAGACCTGTTTGTGGGGACGATAAATAGCGGCGCAATCTCGCCGCGTCGGGTTATCGAGGGCGCCATCAAAAATA
>JAUXAE010000096.1 GCA_030620035.1 Dehalococcoidales bacterium | reverse complement strand
GCTTCGCTATTGGACCTTGCCGGGCTTAATGCCGCTGAACTTGACAAGGCCTGTACCACTACCCTTAAGGCCAATGGTCTAAAGGGTGCCCGCCTGCGCCTCACCGTCTCCCGGGGTGAAGCCGGTTCCCTAACGGGTACTTGTCATAAACCAACCATATTGGTTACCGCCAGCAGTTATTCTCCGCCATCACCAGAGAAGTACGATGTTGGTTTTAAGGCTGGGGTGGCCTCCTTTGGACGGTTGAGCCAGTCGCCGATAGTAAGGCTGAAAGCCACCAGTTATCTGGCCAGCGTTATGGCCCGAATGGAGGCCGAGGTCGCCGGGCTGGATGAGTCCCTTTTCTTAAATGAGCAGAGCCATATTACTGAGGGCAGCACCAGCAATATCTTCCTGGTAACCTCGTCTTCCAGTCTGGTAACACCGCCAATAGAAAGCGGCCTCCTGGCCGGCATCACCCGCCAGGTGGTCTTGGAGCTGGCCGGCCCTTTAGGCCTAAATACAATTGAGGCTGAGGTAAGGTTAAAAGACCTTAAGCAGGCCAGCGAGGCCTTCTTGACCAATTCATTAATGGAGATAATGCCCCTGGTTGAGGTCAGGGATAATACAGGAAAGGTTATCACCATCGGTTCTGGGAGACCAGGCCCGGTTACTAAAAGGCTAATGGCAGTTTATCGGGAAGAGGTGGACAGGAAGACGAGATAGCCTCTATTCCAGTATCTTTCGCAGGGTCTCACTGACTCGAGTAGTAGATGGTTCCTCCCCGGCTTTGTACAGCCTGACGCCCTTCTTTACTGGGCGGATGACTATCTTGCCCTCTTCGGCCATCTGGTTGGTGAATTCAACTGGGTTTAGATTGGGGAAGTACTCACGAAAGGCAGCGTTGAAGCCAGAGAAGACGGAATGAATACCCCTGTAGGGCGGCGTCCTCAGCCTCTCAATGGCCCTGATGACAAACTCCTCTGGGGTCAGGCTTCCTGGGCTGGGAATATTCTTAGCCATGATGGATACACCTTACCATAAGACCAAATATTAGGCAATACTCGTTGGGTTGCCTAGGGGTAAACCGCCAGCGCGGTAAGGCCGGTGGTCTCCTTAAGGCCCAGCATCAGGTTCATGTTCTGGATGGCCTGGCCGGCGGCCCCCTTAACTAGATTATCCAGGCAGCTAATCACGATGAGCCTGCCCGTCCTGGCGTCAATGGTGGGGTGAATAAGGCAAAGATTAGTGCCCCAGGTGTGCTTGGTGTGCGGTGATTCGGCAACCACCTTGACGAAAGGCTCGTCTTTATAGAAGTCTTGATACAGCTTTTTTATTTCGGCACTGCTTTTGCCCTCTTTTAGGCTGGCATAGCTGGTGGTCAGTATTCCCCGGGTCATGGGCACCAGGTGGGGGACAAAGGTTACCGAGGGCAGGGCCCCACCGAGTATCTTTAGCTCCTGGATAATCTCAGGCAGGTGGCGGTGGCCTTCCAGGGCGTAGGCGGTGACATCTTCATTGGCCTCGGCGTAGTGGCTGCGCCGCCCCAAGGTTCGGCCGGCTCCGGAGACGCCGGACTTACTGTCAATAACAATATCACTGGTAATTAGCCCCTCTTTTGCCGCCGAGGCCAGCGCCAGGATAGCGGCCGTGGCGTAGCAGCCGGGGTTGGCCACCAGCTTGGCCGAGATAATCTCGGAGCGGTTAAGCTCGGGTAGGCCGTAGACGGCCTGCCCCAGTAGCCCGGGTGATGGATGGCTGAAGCCGTACCAGGACGGGTATGCTTGGGCATCCTTGAGCCTGAAATCGGCGCTCAGGTCTATCACCTTAAGGCCACGCTCAAGCAGGGGCATTATTTCTTTAGAGCTTTCCTTGTGGGGCATGGCCGAAAAGGCCAGCTCAACACTGCCCAGCTCGGCTGAGATTTCAAGGTCAAGCCCCACCAGATGGGGGAAGACCACATCCAGCCGCTGGCCGGCGGCACTGCGCCCGGTAACCGAGACGAGCTCAACCTCGGGGTGCTGGTGAAGTAGCCGGGCCAGCTCAACACCGGCATAGCCGGTAACATTAATAATGCCCACCCTGGTTTTAGCCACGCTGTCCTCCTTGCTATTTGGAAAGAGTATATCACAAGCCCACCCCGAATTTACACCAGCTTCTAGCTTTAGGTAAGTCTGCCTTCCCGGAGGCTGTTAAGGATGTACTGGGTCTCAAGGGTAGTCAGGCCAAATCGGTGCAGGGTATGGCGGGTTATCTCCAAACTGGCCTCAAACTCAGGGCGCACCAGCTCGGTAACACCGATGCCCTTGAGTAGCTCAGCATCCGTGTCACGGTGAACCCGGGCCACAATATCAAGCCTGGGGTTGATTCTCAGGGCGTTTCTGACGGTTAGTTCGACATCTATAAAATCGGGGAAGGTACAGATTAAGACCCGTGCCTTATCCAGCTGGGTATGGGCCAGAATCTCGGGGTTGGAGGCATCGCCATAAATACAGGCAGTCCCCTGGGCCCTGAGTTTTGAAATGATGACCGGGTCAATCTCAATGACCAGATAGGAAAGCTTTCTCCGCTCCAGCACCTTGGTCAGGATATTGCCCACCCGGCCGTGTCCGCAGATGACGGCGTGACCCGATAGCTGCCATTCATCCCGTGTCCAGTATTGCTCACCGCGGGAGGCCACCAGTCGGCCCAGTCTCTTCCCCTGTCTTAACCTTCGGTACAAGGTCGGGGCCAGGCCTAGGGCGAAAGGGGTCAGTACCATGGTGATGGCGGCGCTGGCCAGGGTCAGCGAGTAGATGTGCTGGCTGATGACGCCGGCGGCCAGGCCTACCCCGGCCAGGACGAAGCTGAACTCACCTATCTGGATTAGGCCCATGCCGGTGAAGAGGGATGCCTTGGCGTTGTAGCCAAAGATCCAGGGAACAAGGGAGCAGATGACAAACTTGGCGGCGATGATAAAGATGACTATCAGGGCAATAGTGCCCAGATTATCAGCGGTAAAGCGGGGGTCGGCCAGCATACCCAGAGAAACAAAGAAGAGGGCACCGAAGATATCACGCAGCGGGGCAATATCGGCAAAGGCCTGGCGGGCAAAGACAGACTGGCCAATCAGCAGCCCGGCAATGAAGGCGCCGACGGCGGCTGATAGACCCAGGAAGAAGGCGCCGAAAGCGGCCACTAGAGATAGGGTAACCACGGTGAGCAGGAACAGCTCCCGGGAGCGTCCCCCGGCTACCCGTCCCAGTAGCCAGGGCAGGCCCCACAGGCCTAGAATCAGCATCACCCCGATAAATAGGGCCGCCTTGAGGCCGGCCATGCCCAGGGACGCCCATAGCCCGGTTTCCTGGCCGCCTATAGTGGGCAGAATAACCATCAGGGGTATCAGGCTTAAATCCTGGACCAGAAGGATGCCTATCATAACCCGGCCGTGGGCCGTGTCAAGCTCGCCCCGCTCCATCAGGGTTTTAAGGACTATGGTGGTGCTGCTAAGGGCAATAAGAAAGCCGAAGAAGATGGCCTGAGTAACCGCCCAGCCCAACAATATGCCCAGGGCAAAGCCGGCTATGGCCGTCAGCAGTATCTGGATAGTGCCGCCTAAAAGGGCAACCCTACCCATTCGCCTCAGTTCAACCAGGGAGAAGTCAAGCCCCAGGGTGAACAGGAGCAGGATTACGCCGATGGTGGCCAGGGCGTTGATGTTTTCCAGGTCGCCGACCAGGCCCAGGCCGAAGGGACCGATGATGATACCACCGACCAGGTAGCCCAGGATGAGGGGTAGCCTGAGCCGGCGGGCCAGCATGCCGCCGGCTATGGCCGCCACTAGGACAATGAGCAGGTCAAGACCAAGCCCTAGTTCCTCCACGGCTTCTCCTTTGGAAGTAACGAACTGGTGCCTCGCTATTCTAGCATATATGCCTGGCTGGCGGCATTTGCCATAAAGAGGGGCAATATGGTAGTATTTCCTGTTAAGCTAAGTAAAGATACGCCGGAAAAGGGGCTGGCTAGATGCCCAAGATTCATATTATTGATGTCACCAATCGTGATGGTGTCCAGACGGCCAAGCTGGGCCTATCCAAACTGGAAAAGACCCTGCTCAATATCTACCTGAACGAGCTGGGGGTCTTCCAGTCAGAGTTTGGCTTTCCCACCACCAGGCATGAAACCCTCTATCTTCAGGCCAACCTGGAG
>JAUXAE010000108.1 GCA_030620035.1 Dehalococcoidales bacterium | reverse complement strand
TACTGGAGCTTTCGGGCAACCCCATTGCCGTCCTGGAAAACATAGAGGAATCTGAGGACATCGCCGTCAGGCCCGGCGCGGTCTGGAACCTGCCCGAGGACGCCAAGGCCTATCTCCTGGACCTGCTTCAGGGCGGCGGCGGCGGCCTTCACATCAACTATATTGACCTGCTCCAGGGGCGCCGTTCCACAGCGGCCCGCATCAAGCGGGGGCTGGTTCGCCCCAGCCTGAAGGAGGCCACCCCCGGCGACCTCAGCTTTGTCCTCCCCTACCGCCATCTTACCGGGATAATTGAAATGCTGAGGGCCATGGATAAGCTGGCCCCCGGCGTCGCCTCGAAGCACACCCTGCTCTATGGGGTCGAGGTTAAATTCTACTCCTGCCGCCCCAACTTAAGCTCAAGCCTGGAGACCGAGCTGGCCAACATGTTTGCCATTGGTGATGGTGCCGGGGTCAGCCGTGGCCTAATCCAGGCTTCGGCCTGCGGCGTCGTCACCGCCCGGGAGATACTAAAAAGAAGCCAGCCTTAAGATCCTGACCAGCAGCCCTTCTACTTGACACTACCCTTACCGCCCGTTAGAATAGGACTTTACGGTTCTATGCTTAGGCTACCCTGACGGTTTCGGGGTTTTTGGGAAGGAGGATGATGCTATGTGGCCAATATAGTGGCCCATGAGGGTGAAAGCTTTGACAGTTTGCTCAGGCGGTTCAGCAAGAAGGTGCAGCAGGACGGTATCCTCAGGGAAGCCCGCCGCCGGGCCCACTACGAAAAGCCGGCTACCCGGCACAAGCGGAAGGCGGCCGCTACGAGACGCCAGGCAATTAAGGCCGCCCGAAGGCGCCAATAAATCAGGTTTTAATTAAAATGGCAGCAGCCCTAAAACAGAAGCTAACAGACGACCTAAGACAGGCGATGAGACAGGGCGATAAGGTTACAAGCTCGGTCATCCGACTGGTAATGGCCGCCATCAAAAATAGCGAAATCGCCCGGCAGGCCGAGCTAGATGACCAAGACATCCTCGGTGTCATTGCCAAGCAGGTCAGGCAGTGCCAGGAGAGTATTGACGCTTTTAAGCAGGGCAACCGCCAGGACCTGGTGGCCAAAGAAGAGGCCGAGCTGGCCATTCTCAAGGCTTATCTACCCAAGCAGATGACCCGCCAGGAGATTGTCACCGCCGCCAGCAGGGTCATTGATGAGGTTGGGGCCCAGGGACCCGGCGATATGGGCAAGGTTATGGGTAAGCTCATGGCCCAGCTTAAGGGCCGGGCAGATGGGCGAGAGGTAAATGCCGTGGTTACCGAATTACTCGGCCGCTAAGAGTAAAGGATAGGTTTTCATTAGGGGGCTTAGCCCCCTTTTCTTTGGGCCAGATTCTAATGTTATGTAAACCAGTTCTAATTAAGCCAGCGCCTTTTTCAGCTCAGCCTCAAGACGCCCCGGCTTAATACCCAAATCAATTATTGACCAGGGCAGTTTCTTCTCCAGCGGCCATCTCTTATGGGCATAGAAATCAGTATCCAACCGGCACCGGGCAACCGCCCTTCGCCAGCCAGCCAGTGTTACCTCGTCTATAGCAGCCAGTACCTTAGCCAATGTAACATCCCCCCGGGCCAGAACCCCCTGAACCTGGCTCCAGGCCGGGCTTTCACTCCTAAGCCTAATCCCCCTGGCAGGCAGGGCCTTCTTCAGCAGCGATAGACGGCCATTTAGGGTGGTAACATCAGCCATGGGCAGCCACTGAAAGGGGGTGCCCGCCTTGGGCACAAAAGGGGCTATATTGAGGCTCAGGCGAATACCGCCGGGCCATTTATCCAGTATTTGCTTACACTTAGTTGCCAGCCTGATGATGGCCTCTATATCATCATCGGTCTCCGAGGGCAGGCCAATCATGAAGTAGAGCTTGAGCTGTTTTATCCCCGCCTGGGCGACCTTGGCCACGGCCTCAAGGATGTCATCCTCGGAGATACCCTTACCGATGAGCCGGCGCAGGCGCTGGGAGCCGGCCTCAGGGGCCAGGGTGATGGTCTTGACACCGCCTCCAGCCAGCTCCCTTAATAGCTGCTGGGGAAGGGGACTAACCCGTAGCGAGCTGATGGCCAGCCCGGCCCCCATCTGCCGCAGCCTAACCAGCAGTTCCTCTATCTGAGGATGGTCGGCGACAACCGGCCCTATCAGGCCCAGGCGCCGGCGGTATCTAAGCCCCAGCTCAGCCTGGGCCATCAGCCCGTCCAGGGAGCGGTAACGCATCGGGCAGAAGGCACTGCTGACCAGGCAAAAGCGGCAGCTCCAGTTACAGCCCCGCTCTACCTCAATGAGATACAGGTCACCGAACTCGGTATCCCGGGTGAGTACCACCGAGGTAACCGGAAAGTCATCCAGATTTTCCGCCCACTGGCGGGCTACCCGAGTTCCCGAATAATACCTAGGCACATAGACGCCGGGCAGCCGGGCCAGTGCCTCCAGCAGTTTGTCACGCCTATCACTGATGCCGTCGGCGACCAAAGAAAGCAGGGCCGGCATTATTGGCTCGGCCTCGCCGATACACGTCAGGTCAAAGAAGGGGGCCAGGGGCATGGGATTGGCCGTAATGCAGGCACCACCGGCCATGACCAGCGGGTGTCGCTCGTCACGCTCACTGGCGTATAAAGGTATGCCGGAGGCCCTGAGAATCCTGACCACATTAAAGTAGTCAAGCTCATAGGAGATGGAAAAGACGACCAGGGCAAAGTCGGCCAGCGGCCGCCGGGACTCCAGGCTCAGGGTAGCCAGTGGTCTAGGCTTCCCATCACCCTCCCAGAATACCCGCTCAGCAACGACATTGCCGTAGCTGTTGAGCAGGCTGTAGAGGGTCTGAATGCCCAGGTTGGACATACCTATATAATAGGTATTGGGGTAGACAACGGCCACCGGCAGCCGGCCCCCCCAGTCCTTGATGACAGTCCCCTGCTCCCGGGCAAGCCGCTGGGCAGGGGAAACCGGCCGGTGACTAATCCTTAACCGCCGGGCCCTGCCTAAGTCATCACCGAGCATTAGCCCTACTTCCAGGCGCCCCGGAGCAGCTGTCTATCTATACTGATGACCCTATCGGCCACCCGGCGCAGCGGCACAGAGGTTCGCTCGCTACCGAACAGGGCCACCTCAACATTCCTGCCGTTGTCCTTGACCGCCTGCAGGGCGCCGACATAGTCGCTATCACCGCCCACCAAGATGGCTACATCATAATTGTTCTTATAACTGTGGGTTATCATATCGGTGGCCAGCTGAATATCAACCCCCTTTTCATAGGGCGGCGAATTGGGCCAGTTGTGATAGACCAGACGCCCCAGACGCAACTCGGTATAGGGCGTTGCCTGGACGCTGGCAAAGAACTTCTGCTGGTCCTTGTACCTCTCCGGCTCCTCGGTGTGCCCCACCTTAGCATTGTAGTAGTAGATCCTTACCAGGCGGCGCTTGTCCAGCAGCTTGTTACAGAACTTGCCGATGTCAATATTGGTGCGCTTGAAATGGCCCTTGAGTGAATGGTACATGTTGATGCCGTCAATGAATATCATCACCCTATCATTTTTGTCGGCCATATATCACCTCCTTTCTGATTTATAGAGTATC
>JAUXAE010000099.1 GCA_030620035.1 Dehalococcoidales bacterium | reverse complement strand
GGTTTCTCTACATCTATGGCTCGCTCATCTTCAATGGGTTTCTCGTTCCTTCTGGCTCGCTCAGGGGCATTGGTTTACTCATTCTACCTGGCTCGCTCATCTCCAATGGGCTTCTCCTGTGCCTATGGCTCGCTCAAATCAAAATCTAGGCGATTTTAGCGCCTATCTAATGGTTTACTACCGTCTTCAGCCCCGCCTATCCTTGAAGTACTTCGTCACTTCGGTAACTTGCGTTCAGCTATCAGCAACTTGACGGCAGCAATACGCTTATCAACCTCGGTAGTTAGCTCGGATATTTTATCCTTGGCATCACGATATGCCTTAAGGTTATTGATCAGGTTATCCAGGGTCTCGAATCTCTCCACCAATTGCTCCCTTATTGGCTCAAGTGATGCTATGACACCATCAAGGTTAAACTCCTGTCCCGGTTCAAGTTTAGCAACAACCTTCCCGCCACTTAACTCCTTACACTTGGGGCATCTTCTACGGTGCGAACCGTATAGCACCGGGTCATAAAACTCCTCACCGCAGGCCGCCTTATAGACCTCCTGCCTTGGAACATGGAGACCCTCCGGTGCTTTCCTGAGTATTTGTAGCTCGACACCAGAATCTTGGCATACACGGGAAACCAGGACCTGATTTCTGATGCTGGCACAGACGATAAGATTTCCATCCCGCTTTCTTACCATTACCCGCTTTCCCCGTAATGATTTAAATACACCGCCTAGTGCCTTTTCAGAAGGGGCCTTAATCTGATACCATCTTAACATTTTCATTACTCTCTGCCTCCTTTTTTTTATTTTGACATTGTTTAAGTATGGTATTTCCGGTGCTTTTTATTCTGCCATGGCTTAACCTCGCCGGCCCCAGCCACCGCCGTCGGCGGTGGCTGTTGACTTATTCTTAACCTCTTGTAAAACCCCATTTCAATAGCGCCATCGTTTGGCGTTTATCCCCCCCTTGACCAGCCGGTCGAGCGGGTCAAACTGAACGTGCTGGGAAAGGGCTCTCGTGACGGAGACAAACCGTGAGTAGCGCAGCACCATGGCCAGGGTGGCGTGGCCCAAAAGTAGCCTCAGCGAGTTCAGGTCGCCCCCGGCCTCAAGGTAGCGGGTGGCAAAGTAGTGGCGGAAGCGGTGGGCGCCCCCGCCGCTGGTGACGCCGGCCCGCCGCTTCAAGCGGCTGATCATTGCCTTCACGCCGTGAGAGGTCATAGGCGGGCCATCATTAGTAAGCCACAGCGCCTCCCCCTGCGGCGGTCTAACTTCCAGATAGCGCCGAAGGGCTTTCTTGGCTTCCCCGTTGATGGGCACCACCCTCTCCTTGTGCCCCTTGCCCAGCACCCGAAGCTGCTGCAGCCTGGGGTCAAAGTCGTCCAGGTGGATGTTGCACAGCTCTTCCAGCCTGAGGCCGGTGGAGATGAACAGCGAGATGATGGCCTTGTTGCGGACGCCCAAGTAGCGAAAGCCAAATTTGATATCGTCCTCGCATACCTGGAGCATGGCCCTGACCTCATCGTCGGTATAGGGTTGCACCTCCTTGTATTGGGGAGGCCGCATCTTTAGGCGGGCTATCGGGTTTTCGTGGAGATACTCCTCCTGCTCGGCCCAGTTAAACAGGGTCTTCGCCGCCTTGGTGTAGTGGTAGACGGTGGCCGGGGTGGCCGCCTTGTAGGTGCCCCGGGCACCCTGGGGCCAGCGGTTCTTTTTTGTGGCCACGTAGTCGATGAAGTCCCGGAAGTGGTCCCGGGTGATTCCGCCAGGCTCGGGCCAGCCATTCTTTCGGGCGAACCAGTCCAGGTTGGAGAGGATGTTCCGGTAGTAGGCCCGGCCCTTCTCCGATAGGTCGTGCCGGGAAAGGAACCGGGAGATGAGCTCGGTCAGTGTCAGCGCCTTTGTCTTTGTTACCATTTTCCCTTTTTGCCGTCCTTCTGGCTAGCTTAATTTACAAATAGTACCACACTGTTAACACAATGTCAATGGGGGTAACCCAGCCTACTAAAGGAGTCTTTCGGTGTAATTTTCTGATTCTGAAGCTAAATTTGGCCATTTTCTGGGGCAAATTTCATCAGGCAGGACTACCTCAAGGGGCACATCCTTAAACGGCAATCTTAGGTTTTGCATCATCTGGGTGGCGTTGCGGGGGGCATAACCCTGCCAGTGATTATTAAAAAAGGCAAAGGTAAGCCTGGCCTTTTTGGCGGCCGCCCTCACTCTTTGTGATAACTCAACTATCTCTTCCGGCGAGTAGAGATAGCGGTAGCGGCTTTCACTATCACCCTGCCACCACATCTCCCGGTTCCGGCCATGAAAACGGAAATAGGCCATATCACCGGTCAGGGGCAGGTCACCGGCTACTGAAGTGCTGAATTTGGGCTCATCTACCTGCACCCAGGCAACCCTACTTTCAGATAGCAGCCGGGCCGTGTCCCGGTCATCACTCCAGCTCCGGTGCCTGAGTTCAACAGCCAAGGGGTACCGGGCAAAGGTCCCAATAACCGCCCTTAGGATTTGCCGGCCATAGGCATCATTTACAAAACTGGGCGGAAACTGGGCCAGCAGTGCCCCCAGCTTACCGTGCCTGACCAGGGGTTCCAGGCTGCTCCTAAACAAATCAACATCCTGCTGGGAGATGGCCGCCTCTCGGCCGGTGGCCCGCTGGTACATCTTGGGGTGGGTAAACTTCTGCCACAGCTTGACGGTAAAGAGGAACTCCCGGGGCACCCTGCGTACCCAATCACGGACACGGGCCGGGTCTGGCGGCCGGTAGAATGAGCTGTTAATCTCTACTGTGGTAAAGAACCGGCGGTAGTACTCTAGCTCATTGACCCTAGCCCGGGGATAAAAATAGCCCCTCCAGGTGCCCTCACCCTTGGGATAGGACCAGCCCGAGGTACCGATATATATCCTAGCCGGCTCTGCCATTACCAGCACGATGGCTAATCAAAATCCGCCAAAGCCACTTTCAGTGGTAAACCTATTCCTATAGCAGCGTGGGCACATCCTTGCCGGCCTCTTCGGCCAGGCTTGGCCTAGCTGCCTTCTCTTTTTGCCTCCTGCTGAATTCCTTGGCCAGCTCGGTCGACTTGCGATAATAGTCCCTTATCTTGGCCACATCACCGAGCTGGGACAGGACTACGGTTATATCCAGCCGGCCCTTCCCCCGGGGATAATCCCCGTCCCTTATCAAGGCCCTGGGGGCCAGGCCCCTTAGATAGTCACAGAGCTCCTTGACCATTTCAACACTCATTTCCTTGGCCGGTGCCGAAAGCAAGAATAGCGCCCGGCCGGCATCAGCCGGATTACAGCCAATTGACAGCTCGCTGACCGCCTCCTCCATTGCCTGGAGCCCCTTCTGAGTCTCCCGGCCCTTCTTGATAAAGCCCCGGGTCTTTTCAAAGGGCAGTGTTATCCGGGGTAACGGGGACTGGCCATAACCTATGGCCGTCCAGCCGACCAGGGTATGCCTTATATCCCCGGCATCAAGCATCCTGGTGCCGATATACTTGGCCTTTTTCTCCTCACCGGCACAGAGCAGATTATAGAAGGGCTCAACTATCAGCTCGTTAATTTTCAGCATGTTGTTCTTCAGGGAGAAGTCCTTTCGGATATACCTCTGATTATCAACCAGGATTACGGCATCAGCCACCGAGCCGACAGATTTGAGACATAAAGCCGTGTTATAGGGTGTCCTTTCCTCTATTGCCTCCTCATGCTCAAAGGGCAGGACAACAAGGGCGTAAACCGGCTTATCGGCAAAGCGCTCCTTGAGCACCTTAGCCATAACCGGTGTTACCCCCGAGCCAGTACCACCGGCGGCGCCGCCGGCCAGCAAGAAGGCATCGGCCTCAAAGAGGTGCTCGGTGGTTCTCATGGCATCAATAGCCTTATCGGCGTCTTCCTTGGCTATCTCGGCACCAAGCTCGCTTATCTTGGCCACACCATGACCGTGGGTCCTGCCGGCGCCGATAAGTATCCGGTGCTTGTAGTCGGCCTTTATGGTGGTTAGCCCGGCCAGGTCAGCGGCATCCGTGTTGATGGCAAAGGTGTCAACAATTATCTCGATGC
>JAUXAE010000019.1 GCA_030620035.1 Dehalococcoidales bacterium | reverse complement strand
ACCTCACGCTGGCCATCACTGTGGCTAAGAGTAATTTCATCACCACGGCTCTTAAGCACCAGGAAGGGGTCACTGCCCATAAAAGAGTAGCGCCCCAGCTTAGCCGGGTTCATGCCGCTGTCAAGGAAAAAACTAAAGGGGCGCCCCTTAAACAGCTCAAAGCACTGTGACGCCCTTAAGGGGGTATCTATCTCTTCCAGCAGGGGATAACGCTTCACCCTCTTAAACCCTGATGCCATTTTCTTAATCTCCGTCCGGCTATTAATTATATAATATCTGGGCGAGATGGGGAACTGCCTATTTTGGCTAAATCTTGTCTGGTGAGGTCGCCTCTGCTATGCTTGACCGAAGTGACATGAGCCAGAAAGCCGGTATTAGTGGCGCCGGGGCCAAAGGGTTGGGCCCTTTTGGTTACATCAAGATTACCCTCTTTGGCTTCGCCCTGACCGCCCTATGGCAGAGCCTGCACACCATTCTTCTGCCCATCAGGCTTCTGGACTTCGTCGCCGAACCGGAGAAGAACACCTACCTGGGACTGCTCACCTTTACCGGTTTAATCCTGGCCATGGCCGTCCAGCCTATCGCCGGCGCCATCAGCGACCGCTCCGGTTTTAGCTGGGGGCGGCGGCGGCCTTATATCCTGCTGGGCACGGTGCTGGTTCTCCTGTTTCTTTCGGGGATAGGGCTGGCCGGTAGCTTTGTCATCCTCTTTGCCACCTACTGCCTGCTCCAGATTAGCTCTAATACGGCCCAGGGCCCCTATCAGGCCTTCATTCCGGAACTGGTACCCCAGAAGAGGCGTGGCCTGGCCTCAGGGGTCAAGGGCCTGCTGGAAATACTGGGTGGTGTGGCCCTGCTCTATCCTATCGCCATCTTTCTAGACAACTACTCTGCCGGCGAGGGCAGCCCCTGGCTGTGGCTGGCCCTGCTGGTTCTGGGGGTTACCCTGCTCGGGATTATGGCGGCTACCCTGCTGCTGGTCAAGGAACCGCCGGCCACCGGCGGCCCCAGGCAGTCACTGCTGGCCACGCTGTACAAACCCTTTAAGATTAATATCAGGGCCAACCGTAATTTCATCTGGTTTCTGGCCTCCCGCCTGCTTGTCTTTATGGCCTTTGCCACCATCCAGCAGTTTGCCCTAAACTTCCTCAGTGATGTCATCGGGGTAGCCAGCCCGGCCAAGGCCACGGCCCAGTTTTCTATAATCGCTGTGGCCGCCATGCTGGCCGTGGTCTATCCCGCCGGCCGCTTATCAGATAGGATAGGCCGTAAGCCGATTGCCCTCACCTCGGGGCTTTTGGCCGCCCTGGGCATCGCCATCATCTTCATATTCCAGAGCTATAGCTCAGTAATACTGGCCGCCGTGATTATCGGTGTCGCCCTGGGTGCCTTCACCAGCACCAACTGGGCTTTGGCCACCGACATGGCGACTAAGGGAGAAGAGGCCAGGTACCTGGGCCTGGCCAACATGGCCACCGCCGGCGGCGCCGCCCTGGCCCGCCTCATCGGGCCGGTGATTGACTTCTTCAATAAATTCGACGCCGGACTGGGCTACCAGGTGATGCTGCTGGCCTGTTTTGTCTATTTTGTCGCCGGCGCCCTGCTGGTACTGAAGATTAAGGGGCGGCACTAACCACCCAGGAAGCGGAGCAATGCCTCCCAGCCCAGGGCACCGGCCCAGGCAATGCCGATGTACAGAATGGTCCTGCCCAACCAGCAGGCGATAAAGAACTTCCAAACAGGGAAGCGGAGCGCACCGGCGGCAATGCCGGCCAGATCGAAGAAAAAGGGTACCACCGAGAGGATAAAAATGGTCAGGATGCCCCACTTTTTCAGCCACTCTTCAAGCCGTTTGTATAAGGTCTGCCGCCGGATGATGGCCCGCCCGCTTGAGCCGGCCAAATAACCGGTCATCTCGCCGATGGCCGCCCCTAGCCCGGCGGCCAGCCCGACCAAAGGAAATAAAGGAAGAATGGCTCCCAAAGTGAAAACCACGGCAAAAGCACCCATCGGCAGGACAACGGTGGCATTTAGGACGATACTGATGAGGAAGGCGCCCAGGTAGCCGTATTCCTCAAGGGCCTCAATCTTTTCCGGGTATTTCTGGTAAAAGTAAAAAACGCCGACGATAATGGCCACCACCAGGCTCAGGGTCAGTATGGGGACTATCCTCTTCTTTAACCAGTTTCCCCAGCCCATCCCGGTCGGCTCTCTATTATTAGCCTTATTATTCATGGTGTCTTCACGCAGCGATTGATGAACAACTATACGGCGTTGCCAGCTGGTCTAATCTCTGCTATACTTAGCCTCTGTGCCCCCATCGTCTAGAGGCCTAGGACACCGGCCTTTCAAGCCGGCAACAGCGATTCGAATTCGCTTGGGGGCATTGATTTTTAAAGCTAATTCTAGCACTTTTTGAAAATTGCTTAACAGTTTGCTTAACTTTTCTTCTCATTTCTTACCCCTTTTAAGTTGTTTTTAGGTTCCCTCAGCATTGCCACCAATTTATCCGTTGTATTCGGAACAATGAACTCATCAATTACTTTAAAACCAAAGTGCTGATACATAGAAACATTCTTCTCGCCTTCTGTTTTAACGTAGCATGGTAAACCTTCCTTATCAATGTTAGAGAGCATCTCGTTCAATAGTTTGCTAGCATATCCCTTCCCCTGGTGTTGTGGATCGACGGCTAGTACTGCTAAATACCAATGTTTGGCAGGTGCTAATTCTCTGCGTTTTCTTATTACGTATTGATCAAACACTTTCATCTTCCTCAAAGCTTTCCAGCCTATTTTCATTGCTGGCCAGATAGCTCCAGAGGTAAGCATTCGCCAGAAGGATATTCCTGGGTTCATTGTTGAATGTCGCCAAATTACTATTCCTTCTAATCGAGAAGAGGTTATGAAAGAACACCCATGCGGTAAGTCATAGCGGAGAGAGAACTCATTAACGTAGGGTGTTTTCACCCTTCTCTCTTCTGGATCAGGAAAGATATCACTCATAGGATCATCTTTAAACGCCCGTGTGAGCATTAGAGATGCTGGTTTGATATGTACTTTTCCAAGTCTAAGCAAAGTCATTTCTTGGTTCCTTTAGGTTTTCTTTTCCTAATTATCTCTTACTCGAAGTACGCCAAATTCTAATAAGAGTTGCTAATACAAACAACACAAGTAGTATCAGTACAAATTTAATAAGAAGGCTCATCCTAGCTTTGCTCCATTCTATTGCTGCTTCCCTTAACCAGCTCACTATATAGACTGTCCATCTTGTCCATTTCCCTTTGGTAATGAGCCCTGTCCTCAACAACCTTCCGGTTAGAGCCGGCAAATTTAACCCTGACATCATCATTCTGTAGAAGATAGGTAATCTTGAGGGCAAGCTTTTGCGGTGACTTTACCGGAACCAGAAATCCATTTAGGCCATCTTTTACCCAGTTCCTATTGTCCCCGGTATCAGTGACGATAACGGGCAGACCACAGGCCATGGCCTCATGCAGGCTAATAGACACGGCGTCAGAAAGGGAGGTGGAAACATATACGTCTGATGAAGCCAGGTATCTGGGCATCTGATCATGGGGCAGCTTGCCGAGCCATCTAATATTATCTGAGACCCCTAAGGACGCTGCCAGATTTTTTAGATACCCTCTCTGCTCACCATCACCAGCAATAATAAACTTGGCATTGGGGATATGGGCTAGTACCATCGGAATTGCCTTAATCAGTGAGGTCACATCATAGATAGGAAATAGACGCCGAACGGATATTATAACTGGTGAGCCTGACATTCCCAAGCCTTCTTTTAGCTTCCTGTCCTGTTGCTCCGGGCTGAATCTACGGACATCTACCCCATGTTGAATAAGACTGGTTTTATTCCTATCAGCACCCAGCCTCACCATCTCCCTAAGCACGTTCTCTCCATTGGAGGTTACTAAATCGACTCTTTTGAGCACAAACCTGGTGAGCCATTTCATCAACCTAGACTGCTTGGGCCAGATTAGTATGTCGGGGCCCCAGACAGTTAAGACAAAGGGGTGGAACCCGCTCAGCGCCCCCCAAAGGCCGCAGATCCTTATGAAGTGAGCATGGACGATGTCAGGCCTAATTCTTCTTATCAGTCTCCTAACGCAGATTAGGCTGTATGCCTGCTCAAACAGCAAGGATATGACCGGTATTGGCCAGCGGCATCTCTTGATTACATGTAACCTTACACCTTCAATGCTGCCGTCTCCCCACGGCGAGGGCGAAATTAGATGGGTCTCGTACCCTTTATCAGCAAAGTATTTAACCCATCTCTGGGTATGAACAACCCTGGCTTTAGCGATAAAGCAGATCTTCACGCAACACCCCGGTTAATTACGGCCCTGATTTTGGCCACCACATCTCGGCTATGAGTATAGCACAGCTGGCTGGCCTGTTGAGTTTAGCCTAACCAATAATATTAGGGCAGGGTAAGGCGGGTGCCGGCATTGTTCGGCCAGAAAACATCGGCCATATCGTGATAAAGCCGGGCGGCGGCGGCAAAGCCGGTGCAATGACAAAGGCCAAGCTTCTTGATACCCATCTCCTTTAAGGCGTCAACTGTTTTATTAATCTGGTCTTCTGAAGCGCGGAACAGATGGCTGCCCCCGATTACGGCATAGATGGGTCTATTAGCGGTTAGTTTTCGGGCGTGGCGCAGGGTGTTGATGACGCCGCGGTGGCCACAACCCAGGATTACAATCAAGCCGGCCTCACTGTCTATAATCAGGGCCAGGTCATCGGCCAACGGGTCCGGTTTCAGGGTGTCATTATCCTTGATATAGAGTTCCGGGTCGATTTTCTCAAAGCGGGTGGTCATCGGGATCTCGCCGGTAGTCATTATGTCGTCGCCGAGCTTAACAGGGTCTCTTGTTAGTTTGAAACGGGCGCCCAGGCCCTCCAGTTCGGCACGCTGGAAGGGTATGCCGATATAGTGCTCCCGGTCATCAAGTCGGGCGTACTTGGCCGCCCATATATCCGGATGGGCAATAACCTCGACCTCACCGGTTCTCCTGAGCACATGGCGAAGTCCTCCGGTGTGGTCGTAGTGGCCGTGGCTTAAGACAATCTTATCTACCCGGGAAAGGTCAATGCCCAGGGCGTCAGCATTATAGGTGGCTGATAGGCTGCGTCCGGTATCCATCAGGATATTGAGGTTTTTAGTGGTTATCAGGATGCTCAGTCCCCACTCAGCCAGACAGCCGATATTGGCCGTGTTCTCACTGAGGGTGGTTATTTGGATGGCCATCGCCTTTCCTTTCTGGGTCAATTACCCCAGAATTAAAGAGAACCTGAGCCCAATTAGTCACCTAGCTAAATATAACATAAAGGCCTCATCCTAGAAAACCTTGTTCCCAAAGCCAATAAAATACACTATCAACTATGGGGATTTACTATTCAAATCCTAACCTAAATCTCTTTCCGCTTAAGGCTCAGCCGCGCCAGATACAGGCAAAGGGCAACTATGGCCAAACTGGCGGCCACGGCTGTCCAGGCACTGGGGGCAGCCCCCGATAGAAGCCCGGTACCCCAGCTTATCAATGCGCCCGGCGTAAAGTCCCCAATCCAGGGAACTCCAGACAGGACTGCCTGCCCAATTAGAATTGCCAAGGCAACACCTCCGGCGGCCAGCTGACTCCTGAAAAGGCTGGAAAAAAGTAGGGTTACCGAGAGGGAGACAATAAAAAACAGCGCCAACAACAAATTCAAGCCAAGAAAACCCGAGGCATTTGCCTCGCCAAAGAGAAGAACGGTGTAGACATAGCTGGCAACCGAGGCAACGCCAAGGGCAATTATGAAACTGGTACTCATGGCCGCCAGCTTGGCCACGACGAAGGCTCCCCGCCCCACCGGTTTGCTGAGTACCATTGCCGCCGTACCCCGCTCCCGCTCCCTGGCTATCGCCCCCATGGCAATCAGAACGGCTATCAGGACACCCACCTGAGCAAGGGTGCTACTATACTCCTGAAGCGACATCAATGCCGTAGGGGTGGGAAACTCAATTACTACATCTTCTCCGGCCAGCTTGAGTATTTCTGGCAGATACTTGAGCATAAGGGGTGTGGACAGACCAAAAAATAAAAAAACGCCACCAATAATTAAAAGCCGATACGTTTTTAATTGCTCTTTCAGCTCTTTCTTGAGCAAAGCAGCCAGGCCAGTCATCTGGTACCTCCGCCAGCTACCAGCTCAACGAAGATGTCCTCAAGGCTGGGCAGCTTAAGCTCGTAACGGAGCAGAGTCAGCCCGCTGGCGGCAACTATTTTGGGTAGCTCTAGCTTGGCTTTATCTATGTCTCTAGCCTGGAGCCGAAGGGCAGGAGCACCGTTAACGGTTACCATCTCCATCTTTGTCAGCCATGGCATAGACTCAAGCTTAGCAATCAGGGGACCGGCATCTTCCTCAAACTCAAGCTCAAAGACGGAGCGAGCGTAGCGCTGCCGCAGCTCCTCCACCGGTGACTGGGTAACTAATTTCCCCTGGTCAATAATGGCGACTACATCGCAAACCCGCTCCACATCAGACAGGATGTGGGTTGACATAAACACGGTCGTTTCCTTACTTAGCCGCTCTATGAGTTCCAGCACATCCCGCCTTCCCATGGGGTCAAGAGCCGAGGTCGGCTCATCCATAAATAACACCCGGGGGCGGTTTATCAGGGCTTGAGCAATACCCAATCGCTGCCGCATACCGCGTGAGTAGCCGCCAATCTTGCGTTTGGCAGCCTCTTTTAGGTCAACCAGCTCAAGGAGCTCATCACGGCGCAAGCTAATCTCCTTCAATGAAAGGTGGTGTAGCTCGCCGACAAAGCCCAGGAATTCCCGTCCCGTCATCCAGCTATAAAAGGCGGGCACATCAGGCAGATAGCCAATCTTGGCTCGCAGTGAAAGAGCGTCAGATTTGACCTCTTCGCCGGCTACCCAGGCCCGGCCGGCTGAGGGCAGGCTCAAGCCCACCAGCAGCCTCACCGTGGTCGTCTTCCCGGCACCGTTGGGCCCCAGAAAACCGAAGACAGACCGCTCCTCAACAACCAAATCAAGGCCATCTAGAGCGGCCACCGGGCCGTAGTACTTGGTTAGGCCCTCACAGCGTATCGCTTCCAGCTTTATTCTTCCTCCCGTCCCAAAAGTAGGTAGATAATGGGGCCGATGATATTGATAAAAACTATTAGTACTACCCACAGTATCTTACTATCGCCCTTGACCCGTTTCCTCCTAACCAGGTCAACAAGAGCGATAACCATCAGCGCAATCTGGAGCAATGCTAGTGGTATCAAAAAGGGTAGCATTTCCTTAATGGTCTCAAAGCCATTCATCTGTCTTGCCTCCTATTGTTCTCAGAACCTTCCATTAAGCTTCTGGTAGGTCTCAGCCAGGGCCTCATTGATTACCTTGGTATCGGCGGTTACCGGCATAAAGTTGCTGTCACCCAGCCAGCGGGGCACTATGTGGCTGTGGATGTGCTTATCTATGCCGGCGCCGGCCACCCGGCCCATGTTGACGCCGATGTTAAAGCCATCGGGCCTGAAGGCCTGCCTCAAAACCCTAACGCAGCGGCTGGCCAGGGCAAAGTGCTCTCTGAGCTCGTCATCGGTCAGCTCATCCAGAGCGGCCACATGGCGGTAGGGGGCTACCATCAGGTGGCCAGCGTTATAGGGATAGCTGTTCATGATGATAAAGTTCTTCTGCCCGCGGTAGAGGATATAGTTTAGCTCGTCATTATCCTCTCTCGGTTTGTCACACAAGATACAGCCTTCTTGCTTGGCTATCTCAATATACTTAATGCGCCAGGGTGCCCAAAGCTGCTCCATCTCTTCTCCTTTCCGGTGCTATTTTAGCCGTCCGCCCCAAAGAGGTCAAAAAGTTTTGAGATTGCTTGAACAACCTCACCCCCTTCGGACTTCCCCCGATAAACAACCTGCTGTTTGGATAGCAATTGCAAAAAGATACCGCTATACTATGTTGAATCAGCCATGAAAGTGCCCCCAATTTGTGCCTAAAAACAACCGGAGACTATAATAGTCTATCCTCAAGGAGGCAGATTGAGCTACCCTGAGAGTGTGCTCTATCAGGTTACCAAGCCGGCCCGCTACACCGGCGGCGAGTGGAACGCTGTCTTAAAGGACTGGCGCCAGATAGACATTAAGGTAGCCCTAAGCTACCCTGACATCTACGAAATAGGCATGTCCAATCTAGCCCTGCCCATCCTCTACCAGCTACTGAACAGCCAGCCTGATGTCCTGGCCGAAAGGGTATTTACGCCTTGGGTTGATATGGCCGCGGCCATGAGGGCCGCCGGAACACCGCTGCTCAGTCTGGAAAGCAAGCATCCCTTGAAGGATTTTGACATTATCGGTTTCTCGCTGGGCTATGAGCTTACCTACACCAATGTTTTAGAGATGCTTGACCTGGCCGGGCTCCCCGTCCTGGCCGCCGATAGGGACGATAGCCAGCCGCTGATAATCGCCGGCGGCAGTTGTGCCCTGAACCCGGAGCCAATGACCGACTTTATTGACCTTTTTATCATCGGGGATGGTGAAGAGGTCATCCTTGAGCTAATTGAGGGCTTCCGCCGCTGGAAGGGTAAGGGGGCCTCAAAAAAAGAGCTGCTCAAGAGCCTGGCCACTATAGACGGCATCTATGTACCCAGTCTGTATCAGGTGGAATATAACAGCGATGGCTCACCTAAAAGCATCACCCCCACCGAGGCCAGCACTACCATCAGGCGGCGGATAGTAGCCAAACTGCCGCCGCCGGTGACCAGACCGGTGGTGCCCTATATTGAGGTTGTCCAGGACCGGGGGGCTGTAGAGATTAGCCGCGGCTGCAGCCGCGGCTGCCGCTTCTGCCACGCCGGAATCGTCTACCGCCCGGTTCGGGAGCGCCCCCAGGAAGAGGTCTTTCAGGCGGTGAGTCAGCTGGTCACCAACTGCGGCTATGACGAGGTCTCTTTAGTATCACTGAGCACCAGTGACTATACCAACATTGATGAACTGGTCGCCCAATTGAGCCAGCGCTACCGCAGCCATAACCTAGCCATATCACTGCCCAGCCTGCGCATCAACCACTCCTCGGTAAGGCTGATAAGCTCCCTGTCATCGCGGAGGAAGACGGGCCTCACCCTGGCCCCGGAGGCGGCCAGCCCAAGGCTGCAGCGGGTAATCAACAAGGTTACCTCAGAAGACGAACTGATGGCCACGGCTGAGGCCGCCTTTGCCAGCGGCTGGACTACCCTTAAGCTCTATTTCATGCTCGGCCTGCCCACCGAAACCGTGGAAGATGTCGAGGGCATAAGCCAGATGGTAAACAGGGTCCACTCACTGGGCAAAAGGGTGCCGGGCAGGAGGCCACGGCTGAGAATCAGCCTGGCCACCTTCATCCCCAAGCCACACACCCCATTTCAATGGGTGGCTCAGGAGGAGGAACAGCAACTAACCTCAAAGCTCGAGCATCTGATGCAGGGACTGCGCCGCCGCGGAATCAAGCTATCCTGGCAAGACCCCAAAACAAGCCTGCTTGAGGCAGTGCTGTCGCGAGGGGATAGACGGCTGGGCAGGGTCATCCACCGCGCCTGGCAACTGGGGGCAACCTTTGATGCCTGGGGTGAACGCCTAAATTATGAAAACTGGCTCGGTGCCTTTGGGGAGGCCGGATTAAAGCCCGCTTTTTACGCTCAGCGGCCGCGCCCCCTGGATGAGCTGCTGCCCTGGGCCCATATTGATAGCGGGGTGAGTACCTCTTTCCTGAAGCAGGAATACCGGCGCGCCCTAAAGGGCCAGGAAACGGCTGATTGCCGCTACCAGCCGTGTCATGTCTGTGGACTGGAGAAGCGAGAGCCACAGTGCCAGCAGAAGTACCGCCAGCTTAGTCAAAACAGGCGATAGCCACCACCCGGTCGCCATCACCCAGGCGCATCAGCCTCACCCCCTGGGTGCTCCGCCCCTGAACGGTAATGCCCTTGACAGGGGTGCGGGTGACAATGCCGTCTGCCGAGATAATCATCAGCTGGTGGGACCCGGAAACCACCCTGGCGGCGGCTATCTCACCGGTTTTGTCAATAACCCTAAAGGTCCTCACCCCGCTGCCGGCCCGGTGCTGCCTTGGGTAATCTGCCACCGGGGTAAGCTTGCCGTAGCCTCCAGTGGTGGCCACCAGAAGGAAGCACTCAGGGCAGATAATGTCCATACTGACCACGCAGTCACCAGAGGCCAGGCGGATGGCCCTCACACCGCCGCTGGCCCTTAAAGAGGCCCTTAAGCTTGATACCGGGAACCTGATTGACTGCCCCTGCCGGCTGACCAATATGACATCATTCTGGTCGGCGGCCAACTGGGCGGCTACCAGCTCATCTTCGGCGGCCAAGTCCATGGCGATAAGGCCGCTACTGCGTACCGCCGTAAAATTATCCAGTGAGGTCTTCTTTATCTCACCATGGCTGGTGGCCATCAGCAGATAATGGTCGGCCTTAAACTGACTTAGGGATATGATAGCCGTAATCTTCTCATCCTCGGCCACCGGGAAGAGGTTAATCACGGCCATGCCTTTGGCCACCCGGGAGCTATCAGCCGGTATCTCGTAACACTTAATGCTAAAGACCTTACCCCGGCTGGTAAAGAAAAGCAGGCTGTCATGGGTATCGGCCACCACCAGGAACCTGACGGCATCCTTCTCCCTGGTTACCATGCCGATGATACCCTTGCCCCCGCGATGCTGCACGCGGTAGGCCTGAGAGGGCACCCTCTTGACAAAGCCCCTATCACTTAGGGTGACCACCATCCGCTGGTGGGGGATATGGTCTTCCTCGCTGAACTCTATCACCCCTTGCTCCATCACCTCAGTGCGGCGTGGGTCACCATATTTGGACTTTATCTCACCGGCTTCTTCCTTTATCAACTGGCGTATTCTCCTGGAGCTGGCCAGCAGGTCTTCCAGATAGGCAATGGTTCTCAGGACCTCGGCATACTCATCAAGTATCTTGTTCCGCTCAAGGGAAGCCAGCCGGCGTAGCTGCATATCCAGGATAGCCTGGACCTGGACCTGAGATAGGCCAAACTCACTGGTTAGACGGCGGCGGGCCACCTCAGCGGTCTCCGATTTGCGGATAATAGCAATTACCTTATCAATATTGTCCAGGGCTATTTTAAGCCCTTCCAGGACATGGGCCCTGTTCTTGGCCACCTTCAGCTCAAACCGGGAGCGCCGGGTGATAACCTGATGGCGGAAGTCTATATAGTGCTTTAGGGCCTCTTTAAGGCTGATTACCCGGGGCTGGCCATCAACCAGGGCCAGCATATTGACGAAGAAGGCCGACTGCATGGCGGTGTACTTATGCAGGTTGTTGAGGACCTGCTGGGGCTGAACCTCCTTCTTAAGCTCAATAACGATGCGCATACCCTGGCGGTCTGACTCATCACGCAGCTCACTGATGCCGCTAACCTTCCTGTCCTTGACCAGCTCAGCGATGCGGCCGACCAGGGCCGCCTTGTTCGTCTGGTAGGGCAGCTCGGTGACCACTATCTGACGGCGCCCGCTCTCTTTAGCCTCGGTGGTATAGGCCCGGGCGCGAACCACTATCTTGCCGTGCCCGGTGGCATAGGCACTCTTGATGCCGTCGCTACCCATAATGAGGCCGCCGGTAGGGAAATCGGGCCCCTTGATAAGCCGGCTAAGCTCATCTCCGGTGGCCTCAGGGTTGTCAATGAGATAGCCGATGGCATCGCACACCTCACCCAGATTGTGCGGCGGGATGTTGGTGGCCATGCCCACGGCAATGCCCGAGCTGCCATTAACCAGCAGATTGGGGGTTCGGGCGGGCAGGACGGTTGGCTCCTTGAGGCTGCCGTCAAAGTTGGCCATAAAGTCAACGGTATCCTTATCAATGTCAAGGAGCATCTGCTCAGCAATCTGGGTCAGGCGGGCCTCGGTATAACGCATGGCCGCCGGCGGGTCGTTATCCATGCTGCCAAAATTGCCCTGGCCATCAACCAGCGGGTTGCGCGTGGAAAAATCCTGGGCCATACGCACCATGGCGTCATAAACAGAGGCATCCCCGTGAGGGTGATACTTGCCCAGCACCTCACCGACAATGCGGGCACTTTTCTTATAGGGGCCACTGTGAGCCAGCCCCAGACCGTCCATGGCATAAAGAATACGGCGGTGTACCGGCTTTAGCCCGTCCCGAACATCGGGCAGGGCCCGAGAGACGATGACGCTCATGGCGTAGTCAAGATAGGAGCTCTTCATCTCGCCTTCAATGGTTACCGGCCTGGTATTACCTAGAACCATCTTTCTTAAACCTCCGATCTCTCTTCATCCTCATCCTCACCTTGGCTGGCCGCCTCGGCAGATTCGGCGGCTAATAACTCTGGCTCTTCCTCATCCCCCATATTATACTCTGGCTCACGCCCGGCTACCCGGCCACCAAGGTAGGGCCTCAGGCCGGCAAAACCCTTGCCCGGGAAGGAGAGCTGACCCACCTGGGAAGGATGCTGGTATACCTCCCTGATAATAACCGCCAATTTGTCTTCTGAGGAACTGATGACCGTGGCCGTATACTGGTTGCCCCCCTTTATTAGCTTGATGAGGCGCTGAGAATGCCTGGGCTCGACCTGTCCCAGATACCGGCCGCGGCCGTTTTCCGCCACCAGGTTAGTGCCGACTATCTTCAAACTCACCTTATCACCGGCGTCAATCTCGGCTAATACCTCTTTTGCCACCAGATGGTAGAGGTTGACCACCCCGGCCTTGCCCGTCTCCTCAATAAAGACCTGAGGCTCTACCCTATGAGAGCTACCCCCCAAACCAGCTACCACTTCTCTCAAATGGGACAGGCGACGAAGATTCTTTTCGGCGATGGCATTATAGGGGTCAAGCTCTTGGGCCCGGCGGTAGGCCTCCCCGGCCAGCGAATACTCCCCCAGCTCCATATAGGCCCGGCCCAGGCGATTATAGGCATCAACATCGTTGGGAAAGCTGTCTACTATGCCCTTATTAACAGCTACCGCCTCCCGCCAGCGGCCCTCCATGGCCAGGGCAATCGCCTGTTTGCTGCTCTGCCGCCTTAGCCTTACCTGCTCCTCTTCCTGATACAATACCGGCTACCCCCGTCCTAAAGCCTTCGTCTGTATTTAGATTATTTTACTCCAGCCAAAACCACCAAACAAGTCAAAATTGACAAAATAGGCTACCTATGATAATTTTAGGTTGTCTTTTACACTACTATCTGAAGTGGCAAGGCCAAAATATCAAAGGAGTTATCAATGCGAGAAAAAGTGGAGGCAGCACTGGACAAGATACGACCCGCCCTTGAGGCCGATGGCGGCAATATAGAGCTGATTGATGTTACCGATGGCGTGGTCAAGGTCAAACTAACCGGTGCCTGCGCTGGTTGCCCCATGTCCACCATGACATTAAAGAACGGGATTGAGAGAATCCTAAAGCAGCAAATCCCCGAGATTAAGGAAGTAATCGCCGCTTAAGTAAGTAAAATCAAGCCACCTTATTAGGGAAAATAACTGGAGGGGGTGGCATTATCAAGCTACGGGCTATAGTGATAGTCCT
>JAUXAE010000070.1 GCA_030620035.1 Dehalococcoidales bacterium | reverse complement strand
GACATGATGGACATCGTCGAGCTCCTCCAGTTTATCCAGAAGCTTGAGCACCTGCAGGGCGGTGTGCTCATCAAGCTCAACCGTGGTCTTGGGCACCATTGAAACCTCAGCCGAGCTGATGGTCAGCCTGCTCTGCTCCAGGGCCGTCCTGACCTTCTCCATATCCTCAGGCCTGGTATAAATTTCTAGATAGCCATCCTCTGTATTAACATCCTCGGCGCCGGCGTCTATGGCCTTTAGAGCCAGCTCATCGGCATCCAGATTGTTGGTGCCGATGGTGATTAGCCCCTTTGATTCAAATATCCAGGCGACGCAACCGCTCTCCCCCAGGCTGGCCCCGCTGCGCGTGAATATGTGCCTTACCTCCTGCACGGTGCGGTTGCGGTTATCGGTCACGGCGTGCACCAGGATGGCCACGCCGCCGGGGCCGTAGCCCTCAAGGACCAGCTCGGTCAGCCTTTCCCCTTCCAGGGTGCCGCTGCCCCGCTTGATGGCCCGCTCTATGTTCTCCGAGGGCATGCTGTTATCGCGGGCCTTCTGTATGGCCAGGCGCAGGCTGGAGTTCGTTTCGGGATTGCTGCCGCCCTCACGCACGGCCACAATAATCTCATGGGTCAGCTTGGTAAAAAGCTGGCCCCGCCGGGCATCAGCTACCCCCTTCTGGTGCTTGATTGAAGACCACTTAGAATGTCCTGACATAAATAAGTCTCCTTGCCATTCTATAAGCCATCCTTTTTATTTTATCACTTCTATCCGGCAATAGAAAGGGGGAAATCGGGCTTTAAATGGAAAGCTGGTCAAATGGGTGAGTAGCTAGGGGGCCTGGCCGGCGGCGCAGGCGATGGCATAATCCCGGCAGTGGCTAAGGCTAACGGCCAGACTATCTAAGCCCAGCTCTTGAGCCTGGCTTTTTGCCCGGCCGTGGAGATGAACCAGCGGTCGGCCATCGGTGTCAGCCAGTATCTCAATCTCCTTCAGTCCAATGCCCTTAATGCCCAATGCCTTGATTACCGCCTCCTTGCCGGCAAAGCGGGCGGCCAGGGAGGGCGGCCGGTGGCGGTATAGCTCCAGCTCTGATGGGGTATAGACCCGCCCAAGGAAGCTATCTCCCCAGTGGTCGATAGCCCTCTTGATGCGGGTTATTTCTATTATATCAATGCCAATGTACTGCATTTATACGGCCGTTTTAAGCCGGGTGGCCCGCTTTCTCAACCCTTACTGCGCACACCTTGAGCTCAGGAATCTTGGCCACCGGGTCGAGGGCCGGGTTGGTCAGTCGGTTGGTCGGGCTCTCGGCAAAATGGAAGGTCATAAAGACGACGCCCACCGGCGACACCGGAGTTACCATGGCCTTGGCCAGCACCTCACCCCGCCGTGAGATGACCCTGACCCGGTCGCCGTCGGCGATATCCAGCTTCAGGGCATCCCGGGGGTTTATCTCGACCTCCTCTTCGCCCTTGAATATATTTAGCCCGGTTACCTTGCGGCTCATGGTGCCGGTGTGGAAGTGGAACAGGCTCCGTCCCGTGGTCAGCACCAGTGGGTAATCGTCATCAGGCAGTTCCATAGGCGGTTTGTATTCTAAGGGCAGGAACCTGCCCTTACCCCTGGTGAACTGTTTGGTGTGCAGGATGGGCGTCCCGGGGTGTTCCCTGGTGGGGCAGGGCCACTGGAGGCCGCCCTCCTCCAGCCGCTCAAAGGAGATGCCACCGTAGCTCGGGGTTAGGCTGGCAATCTCGTCCATAATCTGTGACGGGTGGTCAAAGTCAAAGCCCTTGGCCCCCATCCGCTGGGCGAGCTGGCCGGTAATCCACCAGTCAGCCCGGGAGTCACCCACCGGCTCAATGGCCTTTCTTACCAGCTGTACCCGCCGTTCGGTGTTGGTAAAGGTGCCGTCTCTCTCGGCAAAGGTGGTCGCCGGCAGGACGACATCGGCCAGCTCAGCGGTCTCGGTCAGGAAGATGTCCTGGGCGACCAGGAATTCCAGCTTGCTAAGGGCCTCAGGGACACGGCCGGCGTCGGGCTCGCTTAACACGGGGTTCTCACCGACCAGACAGAGGGCCTTTATCCTTCCCTGGCGAGCCGCCTCAATAATCTCAGTGATGGTAAGCCCCGGTGTGCCATTTAGAGTGGTGCCCCAGGCGGCCTCAAATTTCTCCTTGACCTTCGGGTCGTCTACCTTCTGATAGCCACAGTAGACGTTGGGCAGAGCACCCATGTCACAGGCCCCCTGGACATTGTTCTGGCCCCTTAGCGGGTTAACGCCGCTGCCTGGCTGACCAACATTGCCGGTCAGCATGGCCAGGTTGGCGGTGGCGATGACATTATCGGTGCCGTGGGAGTGCTGGGTGATGCCCATGGCATAGAGAATGGCACCGGGTCGGCTGGTGGCGTACATCCGGGCGGCCTCAGTCATCAGGCTCTGGGGCACCCCGGTGACCTTCTGGGCAAAGCCCAGGTCAAGGTCCTTGAGTGACTCCTTAAAATCTTCAAAGTTTTCACAGCGCTGCCGGATGAAAGCGGCGTCAAACAGACCCTCATCAACGATGACCTTCATCATGGCCATAAGCAGGGCAACATCGCTGCCCGGCCTATGTCGCAGCCAGATGTCGGCGAATTGTACCAGGCGAATCTCACGCGGGTTGGCCACGATGAGTTTGGTGCCGCGGCGCACCGCCTTCTTTACCTCAAAGCCGATTACCGGGTGGCTCTCGGTGGTGTTTGAGCCAATGGCCAGGATGCAGGCGGCATCGGCAATGTCACTGATGGAGTTGGTCATGGCCCCGCTGCCGAAGCTCTGGGCCAGCCCGGCCACAGTAGGAGCGTGGCACAGGCGGGCACAGTGGTCAACATTGTTGGTGCCCAATACTGCCCGGCTGAACTTCTGGATGACGTAGTTGTCTTCATTGGTACACTTGGCTGACGAGATTACGGCTATCTCGTCTCCCCGGTAGCTTGACAGCCGGCGGGCCACTAGGTCCAGGGCTTCATCCCAGCTGGCCTCAGTGAGCCGGCCGTCTCGCCGGATGAGGGGGCGGGTCAGCCGCTCCCGGTGGTGGACAAACTGGACAATGCCGTAGCGCCCCTTGACGCACAGCTGGCCCTTGCTGGCCGGGTTTTGTCTGTCGCCGGCGACCGAGACAATCTGGCCCTCACGGATGCCCAGATACAGGCCGCAGCCGACGCCGCAGTAGGGACAGGTAGTGGCTACCTCCTGCGTCGGCGGCATGACATCTTTAGGTATCAAGGCGGCCACCGGGCAGCGGACGACGCATTCGCCGCAGGACTGGCAGATTGATGCCATCAGGGGCTTATCGCCAAAGGTACTGACCCGGCTGTTGTAGCCACGGTCAGCTATCTCTATGGCGTTCACTCCGGCGACTTCGTCGCAGGTGCGCACGCACTTGTCACAAAGAATGCAGTAATTGCGGTCGAGGTTGAAAAATGGGTTACTGGTATCAACCTCGAGTGACCTGTCTGTCCTGGGGAAACGCTGCTGGGTA
Organism: Dehalococcoidales bacterium; assembly: GCA_030620035.1. Taxonomy (GTDB): domain Bacteria; phylum Chloroflexota; class Dehalococcoidia; order Dehalococcoidales; family JAUXAE01; genus JAUXAE01. Next base: position 2,507 of record JAUXAE010000070.1, on the reverse strand, counting down.
ATACCCAGATAGGCGGCCACCTCCTGTAGTTTACAGCGCTGGTTCTTGGGGCAAGTAAGGCAGTCCACGGGGTGGTCGGCGATGAGCAGGTCAATAACAGTACGCCGTGCCTGGTTAACGGCCGCCGTCTCGGTACGCACCACCATGCCCTCGGTGGCCACCGTGGTGCAGGCGGTGGGCAGGCCGCGCATCTTCTCAATCTCAACCAGGCACAGGCGGCAGCCGCCATATGGTTCAAGGTCAGGGTCAGAGCACAGGGTGGGGATATAAATGCCGGCAGACTCAGCAGCCTCAAGCACCGTCATCCCTGGCTTGGCAGAAATATCCTGACCGTTGATGTTTAGTCTGACGCTGTCCATGATAAACCCCTTATCACTCTTTCTCCTCAAGGTCGCAGCCCAGGCATCGTTTGGCCTCCTGGATAGCCATCTCTTCACTATAACCAAGCTCCACCTCGGCAAAGCTGTCCAGCCGCCGCTTTAAGGGCAGGGTGGCCGCCTGGGGCCGCCACTGCTCTTCGGTTTCCTCAAGCGGGGCAACCTCTCCTTCAGGCGGTGCCAGTACCTCGTCGATATCCCCGTTACCGCCTAGGTACCTGTCTATGGAGATGGCCGCCCGTCGGCCGTGGGCGATAGCCTCAATGACCGAGGCCGGCCCGGTGACGGCATCGCCGCCGGCAAAGACACCCCTTTTCGGGGTGGCCAGGGTATCAGGGTCGACCTCGATGGTGTCTCTGGGGCCGGTGGGTACATCAAACTGGTCAGATACCCTCAGGCGCTGGCCGATGCAGGCAATAATATTATAAAAGCTTAAGCTAAACTCACTGCCCTCAATGGGCTCCGGGCGCCGCCGGCCACTGGCATCCATTGCCCCCGGCTTCATGCGGATGCACTCCAGGGTTACCTCGTGGTTCTCATGGGTTATTTTTGTTGGCACTGTCAGTTCGCAGATGTTAACCCCTTCCGCCAGGGCCTCTTCAACTTCCTCGGAGCCGGCCGGCATCTCAGCCTGGGTGCGGCGGTAGATGATGGTCACCTCCCGGACACCAAGGCGGCGGGCGGTACGGGCGACATCAATAGCGGCACTGCCGCCGCCGATGACGGCTACCTTATCACCCAGTGACACCTTCCGGCCCAGGTTGACATCCCTCAAAAAGGATAGGCGGTCCCAGAACCTGGGGCTTTCCTCGCCCTCAATCCCCATGGGAACATCTTGTTGTGCCCCGATGGCGATGAAGATAGCGTCGTAGCCCTGCTCAAAAAGGGCTTCAACAAAGTGAATCTCGGTATTGGTCCGTATCTCAACACCAAGGCTCTCTATCTCCCTAATCTCGGCCCTGAGTATGTCCTTGGGCAGCCGGTATTCAGGAATGGCCATCCGCATCATGCCCCCCGGCTCAGGCAGGGCTTCAAATACGGTCACCTGGTGCCCCAGCTTGGCCAGGTAATAGGCGGTGGTTAGGCCGGCCGGCCCTGAGCCGACAATGGCCACTCGTTGGCCGGTGGCCGGGGCAATTTTAAGGTTTTGTTTCCACAGGTCGTTGCCATGTTCGGCGGCGTAGCGCTTGAGCTCGCGGATGGCGATAGCCTCATCTAGTTGGCCTCGCCGGCACTTGGCCTCACAGGGATGGAAACAGACCAGGCCACAGACTGCCGGGAAGGGTATCTTCTCGCGGATTACGGCCAGTGCCTCAGATGGCTTGCCCTGGGCAATGAAGCGGATATAGCGGGGCACATCGATGCCGGCGGGACAGGTATGGCTGCAGGGTGCCGATACTAGGCCCTTACAGACGGCCGCCCGGCAGTGATGCTTCTTGATATGTTCCTCGTATTCGTCTCTGAAGTAACGGATGGTGGTTTGAACCGGGTTGGGCGCTGTCTGGCCCAGGCCGCAGAGTGAGCCGGCCTTTATTGACTCGCCCAGTTCCAAAAGCAGGTCGATGTCTTCAGGCCGCCCGTCACCATTGGTGATATTCTCCAGGATATTCAGCATCTGCTTGGTTCCCAGGCGACAGGGAACGCACTTACCACATGATTCGGACTGGGTGAAGGAGAGAAAGTAGCGGGCGATGTCTACTATACAGGTATCCTCATCCAGTACCACCATCCCCCCGGAGCCCATGATAGAACCGGCCTCAGCCAGTGACTCATAGTCAAGGGATATATCCAGCATGGTGGCCGGCAGGCAACCCCCAGAGGGGCCGCCGGTCTGCACCGCCTTAAAGCGCTTGTTGCCGGGGATGCCGCCGCCAATGCCCCAGATAATCTCATGGAGAGGGGTGCCCATGGGTACTTCAACAAGGCCCATATTGGCAATTTTGCCGGTCAGGGCAAAGATACAGGTTCCCTTGCTCTTTTCGGTACCAATCTGGGCATACCACTCCGCGCCCTCGGCCAGAATAACCGGCACCGTAGCCAGGGTCTTGACATTGTTGATGTTAGTGGGCTTACCCCATAGACCGGACTGGGCCGGGAAGGGGGGACGGGGACGGGGGGTGCCTCGCTTGC
>JAUXAE010000081.1 GCA_030620035.1 Dehalococcoidales bacterium | reverse complement strand
TTATCGAGGACATTTGGAGATAGTTGTGAGTAATCCTCTTGTGGACATTGTCGGCCGACACAATGTCGGTAAGTCAAACCTGTTAAATAGGCTGGCGGGTAGGCCGGTAGCTATTACCGAAGGCCTGCCGGGGACAACCCGCGACCGCATCTTTGCTCAGGTCTCCTGGCAGGGACACCACTTCACCATTGTTGATACCGGGGGGCTGGAGATAAGGCCGCAGTCCACCATGGCCCAAGAGATAAACCTTCAGGTAAAGGTGGCCCTAGACGAGGCCGATACTATCATTTTTCTGGTTGATGTTAAGGATGGGGTGACCCCCATTGACCAGGAAATCAGCGACCGGCTGCGAAAGGCAGGCAAGGACCTGCTCCTGGTGGCCAACAAGGCCGATAACACCAAGCTTGAGGCTGAGGCGGCCGAGTTCTTTGAGTTAGGGATGGGTGAGCCCCTGGTCATAAGTGCCTACCACGGCCGGGGCATAAACGAGCTTCTGGACAGAATCATCTCCCGGCTACCGCCGCCGGTGGCCGCGGCCGAAGTAGCCGCCATCAAGGTAGCCATTGTCGGCCGGGCCAATGTAGGCAAGTCAACACTACTGAACAGCCTCCTGGGGGAGCCGCGGGCTATTGTTGATGAAGTTCCGGGGACTACCCGCGATGCCCTAGATACCCCCCTTGACTTTAAGGGGCAAAGTGTGTTACTTATTGATACTGCTGGTATCAGGCGGCGGGGACGGATAGAGAAGGGAGTCGAGCGCTACAGCGTTATCCGGGCCCTAAGGGCCATTGACCGGGCCGACATAGCCCTGCTGGTTCTAGACGCCACCGAGCTGGTTACCGCCCAGGATACCCATATTGCCGGCTATATCAGCCAGGCGGCCAAGGGAATAGTGCTGATAGTTAATAAGTGGGACTTATCTAAGGACTTGAACCAGGCCCAATTTAGTAGTATTATTCAAAGTCGCTTTAGGTTTATGCCCTATGCCCCGGTGCTCTATGTTTCGGCCAAACTGGGGCCGGGAGTAGACAAGATTATGCCCAAGGTAGCCGAGGTACACAGGGAGAGGCTCAAGAGAATACCTACCACCGAGGTTAATAGTATGCTTAAGGCAGCACTAGCCGCTCACAGCCCACCACGAAAGGGTAAAAAGCGGCTGAATATTCTCTACGCTACTCAGGCTGAAGTAGGCCCCCCAACCTTCGTCTTTTTTGTCAATGACACCCGGTTGATGCACTTTTCTTATCAACGCTATCTGGAAAACAGGCTGCGCTCATCATTCGGCTTTGAGGGCACGCCGATACGACTCGTCTTTAAGACCAGGGGTGAACAATGATAATCGCCGAGTTTTATCTGGTGGCCCTAGTTGGCTACCTCCTGGGCTGTATTCCCTTTGGCTTGATAATAGGCCGAGGAAAAGCCAAGGTAGATATCAGGCGGCAGGGCAGTGGCAAGACAGGGGCCGCCAATGTCCTCAGAACAACGGGTAAGAAAGCGGCCTTTGCCGTAGCCACCCTAGACCTGTTAAAGGGTGTGCTGGCGGTAGTATTTGCCGGAATAATAGTCGGCAGCGACTACCTGCTAATCGGTGAATTCGGCCTGGGAATACTCTTTGCCCAGGTAATTGCCGCCCTGGCGGCCATGGCCGGGCATATCTGGCCCATATTCTTCAGCTTTAGAGGGGGCCGGGGTGTGGCCACCTTCTTCGGCGGACTACTGGCTTTATGCCCGGTGGCGGCTGTATTCGGCGGTGAAATCCTGATTATCGGTGCCGGCCTGAGCGGTTTTGTCTCCCTGGGCTCCATCACGGGGGCCGTCGGCGCCTATGCTATATTAGTACCGCTTATCATCATCAATGGTTTCCCCGTTGAGTACCTGGCCTACACCCTGATAGGTACTCTGGTTATCCTCTATATGCACCGGGGTAACATTAAAAGACTGCTCACTGGCAAGGAACGCCGGATGGGTGAAAAGACCTAGCCAGACTGCCCGCTTACCCAAGCCAAGGTCATCTTTTTGGCCAACCCAAAATAATCTAGTGTAAGATAATGCCCAAGATTGCTATCATTGGTACCACCAGCTGGGGGGTAACCCTGGGAGTGGTGCTGGCCGGCAAGGATTTGGCGGTCAGTTTGTGGGCGCGCACGGAACAAGAAGCCAACCAGCTCAGGCGTCCCCAGCCTAACTCAAACCTGCTGCCTTCCGGCTTTAGCCTGCCGCCGTATCTATCGGTAACCAGCTTGTTGGCTGAAGCCATGGAGGGGGCCCAGGCGGTAGTCCTGGCGGTACCGTCACAGACCATGCGGTCCAATATTAAGCTGGTGGCCCCATACCTGGGAAGGTCAACGCTGGTAGTTAGCGCCGCCAAGGGCCTGGAGATTGGTAGCGGCCAGCGTATGTCACAGGTTATCGCCCAGGAGATAGACCCCGACTACCGGCCTAATATCTGCGTCCTCTCGGGGCCCAACCTCGCCTGGGAGATTCTCCAGGGCCTGCCGGCGGTTACCGTGGTCGCCGCCGAGAAGGAGTCTAAAGCCAGAAAGGCCCAAAAATTATTAACGGCGCCCAACTTCTGTGCCTATACCAATACCGACGTTATCGGCGTTGAGCTGGGCGGTGCCCTGAAGAACATCGTCGCCCTGGGGGCCGGCATCGCTGACGGGCTAGGCTATGGCAATAATGCCAAGGCGGCCCTAATCACCCGCGGCCTAACCGAGATTACGGCCCTGGGAACGGCTCTGGGGGCAAACCCGCTCACCTTTTCTGGACTGGCCGGCCTAGGCGATTTAATCACTACCTGTTCCAGCCCCTTGAGCCGCAACCACTATGTTGGCGTAGAGCTAACCAAGGGGCGCACACTCAAGGAGATAACAGACTCCATAAGCGGCGTCGCCGAGGGGGTGACCACTACCCTGGTTGCCTGGAATCTGGCCCAGCAGATGGAACTGGAGATGCCCATTACCGAGAGGATTTATCAGGTGCTCTACCAGGGTGTTGACCCTCGTAAGGCGGCCGTAGAACTGATGGCGGCCGCCGCCGGCCATGAACTGGCCGGGCGAAAGTGGCGGCTCTTCTCCTTCGTCAGGCAGCGGAGGTAAACCTAACAAACCCAGGCTCCAAATCAGGACTACTTCGGCTTCTTCTTGGGGTCTAGGCCCTCGTTCAGCTCCTCAAAAAGCTGGCGCTGCCTCTTGGTTAGTTTCTCCGGGGTAACCACCCGCAGCCTAACCAGCTGGTCGCCGCGGCCACCCCGGTTAAGATGGGCAACGCCCTTACCTTTAAGCCGGAAGAGGCGGCCCGTTTGACTGCCCGGGGCAACCTTGAGCCTGACCTCGCCGTAGAGGGTGGACACGGTTATCTCGGTACCCAGGGCAGCCTGGGCAAAGTTGACGGGCAGCTCATAGATGATGTTATCACCCTCCCGGCCGAAGAACTCATGGGGCGACACTGTTAGTGTGAAGTAAAGGTCGCCCGGGGGGCCGCCTCTTTCACCGGCATCACCTTCACCTCCAAGCCGTATCTTTGAACCATTATTAACCCCGGGGGGTATCCTGACCGATATAGTCCGCTTAAAGCCCTCTTTACCACTACCGCGGCACCGAGGACAGGTCTCGGTGATGATGCTACCCTCGCCGCGGCACTTGGGACAGACGACAATATTGGTAAAGCGTCCGAAGATGCTCCGCTGAACCTGATATACCTGGCCGCTGCCGTTACAGTTAGGGCATCGGCTGGGTGAGGTGCCCGGCTTAGCCCCGGTGCCCCGGCACAGGGTACAGTTCTCGGTGCGGTGTACCTCTATCTCCCGGTCACAACCAAGGGCCGCTTCCTCAAAGGTAAGGCTTAGCCCGTGGTACAGGTCGGAGCCAGGCTTGGGCCCCCGACGGGTGGCCGAAGCGGCGCCGCCAAAGAAGGCCTCAAAGATGTCACCCAAGCCGCCGAAGCCAAAGCCCTCAAAGCCGCGGCCAAATAAATCCTCGGCACCGCCATAGCCAAAGCGGTCATAGGTAGCCCGCTTATTACGGTCAGAGAGCACCTCGTAGGCCTCATTTAGCTCCTTAAACCTCTCCTCGGCCCCATCCTCACGGTTGCGGTCAGGATGATGCTGGAAGGCCAGCCTGCGGAAGGCCCGCCTTATTTCCTCATTGCTGGCATTCCTGTCTATGCCGAGGACTTCGTAATAATCCCGTTTTACCACCATAGTGTAACCCCAACTAATTAGACCTCGCGGAATTCACCCTCTACGGTACCTTCGTCTTCCTTGCCCGGTGGTTCCTCGCCAGAAGGCGGCGGCTGTCCACCCTCAGGCGGCGGCGGCTGTTTATAGACAGCAGCCCCCACTTTCTGCATAGCATCAGATAGCTCCTGCATCGTCCGGCGGATGGCCTCCATATCGGAGCCCCCAAGTGCCGAACGTACCTCGGCAATCTTGGCCTCCACCTCCTTGTTCAGGTCATCGGCTATTTTATCCTTGTTCTCACGCAGTGTTTTTTCGGCATTATAGGCCAGGTTATCAGCAGCGTTTCTGGTCTCAACCTCCTCCTTGTGCTTGGCATCCTCAGCGGCATGGGCCTCAGCATCCCGCTGCATCTTCTCGACCTCATCCTTAGAGAGTCCGCTGGAGGCGGTAATGGTTATCTTCTGCTCCCGGCCGGTACCCTTATCATGGGCCCTGACATTTAGGATGCCGTTGGCATCAATATCAAAGGCGACCTCAATCTGAGGCATGCCCCTTGGTGCCGGCAGGACGCCGTCAAGGATAAACCGCCCCAGGGTTCTGTTATCTGTGGCCATAGGTCTCTCCCCCTGGAGGATATGTATCTCCACACTGGGCTGATTATCGGCGGCCGTAGAGAATGTCTGGCTCTTGGCGGTGGGAATAGTGGTATTACGCTGAATCAGGGGTGTGGCCACCCCACCCAGTGTCTCAATGCCCAGGGTGAGCGGGGTAACATCGAGCAGCAGGACGTCCTTTACATCACCCTTAAGCACGCCGGCCTGAATGGCCGCCCCCACCGCCACCACCTCATCGGGGTTGACCCCCTT
>JAUXAE010000036.1 GCA_030620035.1 Dehalococcoidales bacterium | reverse complement strand
GGCGACAGTGATGAGTTCTTGCATGTCAGCGAAGCTGAAATAAGCTCTCCATATGGAAAAGAGGCGATGGTACAAGCTGCCAACATTAACAAGGCCAATATCATCTTTATAAAGGAAATCGGGGAGGAACACAGAGGACTTGGTAGCCAAGTTGGACATAAACCTTATCCCTATGTCGAGCCATTTACTAAAACTGTAAAGCTCTATATGCCGCTATATACCATGACTGGCCAGCTGCACTGCACCGAAAAGCGGCGCGTAATGGATGTGCTGAACTCAGAACAGAGGTTTATCGCCCTGACAAATGCTGAGATATGCCCCTTGGCAGGTAGCATCGAGTCAGGGGTTAGCTTTATAGCTGTGGACAAGAGACAAATCCTCTCTTTGGCAGAACTGGGTGTAAAATAAGAGAGTTTTGCACGCTCCTACTTTGATGGAGAGAGGGAATGGCAGGTTTAGCGGCAGCCGAAAATCAACAAGGTGTTAGACTCCGCCTTGGCGACCCGGGCTTGCGGAGATTAAACAGATTCAACCGACAAAAAGGGGCCGGGGGATTCGAACCCCCGACCCCTTAGTATATACTAGAAGGTATGTAGTACCGACTACCCGGCGTTATCCTTTTAAAGATACCAGAGAGCCATTTGAAAGGACACGGGGCAAGCTTTAAGGCCTTATCAAGCCCTATACTAAACTCTATCTTCTTTCCTTTGAAACCGGTTAAGCTGTGACGCTATTACTAGACTGGCAAGAGTGGCAACAGCGACAAAGAATATGGGCCTGATTAACGCGTTGGGATAAGGGGAAAATAGCATGGCACGTGGTAATACCACACAGAGGAAAACCAGTGAAACGATTATGACTCCCGGGACTCTGAATACGAGGGCAGCCTAGACGGCTGGTACCAAGAAAATTGTCCGATGTAGGTCATGACAGTTAATTTATACGACCAGAGCACTAGTGTCAATAGATCTCTGAGAATATCGATGTTGGTGAACGGATGAAGCTATCACTCAGGCTCATAATAGGAGAATCGATCAAACTGCTTAGCACAAAGATAATCTATCGGGGATACGATACAATCTGACGAACTGTGCAACACCTAGGTTACCTACATAGAGGAAGCCTCCATGCTAGCGGCGGTTGAATTCGAATAAAACGAATGCTGGCTAACACTACTACTCTAATGAGAAAAAATCAGATTGGTTAGATTTCTATTATAGCCAGTTCCTCTTCCTCTCCAGCTTCAAAGATAACACCTGAGGGCATTGTCACCGCGCTCTTACTAGCCAGTTTCTTACCGCCGAATGTGCCCACTCTGGTCACCTTTATTACGCTGACGCCGTGTTTCTGAGATATCTGGGTCGATATTGGATGTCCTTCAAACTTTGGATGATTGGGGTCGGTGAGTGAGACGGGCAGGAATACAAAGTCGGACTTCGAGGCCACTTTATCAGTGGTCTCCTCGTATATACAATCAGCGCAGATAAGCAAACCCACCCTTCCGAACGGAGTATCAAAGCAAACAGTTTCTCTGCCACGAGAGACATTTAAGTCTTCTTCCTCTTTGGTTATGTTTATCTTGCGGTATTTGGCCACCAGCTGGCCGTTTTTAAAGACATGGCAGGTGTTGTAATAGCCCTCGGGGGCTTTTTCCAATATGCTACCACCGATTATATAGCCGCCAAAATGATAGCTTGCCTCTTTAAGCATCTCCAATGTTGGCCTTCCTGTTACCTGCCAGCATTTCTCAAGCCCGTATTTCTTCTTGAAATCACCACCTGGTATGGCAAAGAATTCTGGAAGGACAAAGAAATCTGCCTCGGTCTGAATAATAATCTTATAAGCCTGCTCTATATTCCGCCTAGCATCTCCTCTATCTTCCATCTGGTATATGGCTACTTTCACATCGATCCCCCTCTTAATTAGACTGAATAATAATAACACATACTGTCAGCCTAACAGGGAAAGGAGGTAAAAGCCATGGCAAAGGTAAAGAAAACAATCACAATCAAAGCCCCAGCGGAGAAGGTTTTCGGCTTCATCAGCGAACCGACTCATCTGCCAGAGATCTGGCCCAGCCTAGTGGAGGTCAAGGACGTGAAGCGGTTGCCCAACGGCGGCACTAGCAACCGGTGGATATACAAGATGGCCGGCATACGCTTAGAAGGTGGGCTTATGAAGGAGAAGTGGGTTGGGCTTTGGGGAGATGGGTTAGATATCAGATTAACCTTCTGTGAATTCTTCAAGTAGTTTAGAGTTGTTATACATCAGCTTTCGATCGAACCCTAGACCAAGCTCCAGCTAGAGTATTTGGCCCAGTCGGTGCACCAACAACGTTATTGATGATATGCAAAGAAGCTACTTCAGCGTTTTCTATACCCTTCTCTATCATATCTTTTAGTCTATTTGCCCCCTTAAGGTCGTCACCATGAGTTATTGCTACTCTTATTCTATTTATCCCTTTTCTGGATCTATTAATGTCATTTTGTAGTTGTTTGAAAAGAGCATTAGGCAGATCTTGGGACCTAGTTTTCAAACCAGCTGGAGTTAATAAACCGTTCCTAAAAGTTAGTACTGGGCGTACTCCAATTCTAATCATTCCCCTCATTAAGTTGGCAATAATGTGAGATATTCGACCACTAGCCTCTAGCCATTTGGGATCCTCAAACATCACGAAAAAGCGCACCTGCGGGATAAAACTTTCTAGTTCTTTGACGATTTCTGCTACCTGTTTGCCTTCTTTTATAAGGTCAACCGCATCCAATACTACAAGTGCCTGACCGCAGCTTGCGTTTAGTGAATCTACAATATGAACCTTCTCTTGGTCTTCTGGATCTAGGAGTTTCACCGCTAGGGTAGCAGAATTATAACTACCCGAAAGCTTTGATGTGAGGGTAATACAGAGCACCTTTTCAAAACATTTAAGCGCATCCTTGTATTTAATTTGAAAATCCTTTGGTGTGGGTTGGGCAGTTTTCCCAAAACTCCGTATTCCACGCTTTTCTAATTCTCTCATTTTTTGAAAGGTATTATTTCCAGGCAGTTCCTCTAATTCTGGCCAGTTTAAAATCACTGGAACTATCGATATTTGATGCTTTTTAATTACATCCTGTGACAAATCTACAGTTTCTTCGGTTACTATTCCTATATTATCCATGTGATTGCTCCTAAGCTAAATTAGCTTGACTCTAGTAGATACTGTGTAGATACTACTATGATTAGAATAATAACACAAACTTGATTTGAAACTCCATATACTTAGTACTAACGATTATTCTGGACTAAGATTCTTAAGTCTAAAACTTGAGTAAGAATTGGCTGGGATTAGGGGAGGTATGGTAGGTATTAGATTATCCCGTATCGAATTTTTCAAGTGGTTCAACCCCATTGACAACGCCCCAGTCGGGGGAGTAGATTTACCCCATAATTGAATACTTCCTGGGTGGGTGGCTGAGGCGAAGATTATTAGGGCACAGGTTCGCTAATTCAGGCATGGCTGGTGCCCTTTTGGGCGTCTAATGCTTTGAGTAGGGCGGAGATTAAAGCTGTGGCGTCCCTGGCAGGATTCGAACCTGCGACCCGCTGCTTAGAAGGCAGCTGCTCTATCCAGCTGAGCTACAGGGACACCTACTAACAGAATGGTAGCATCTGGCCAGAGACCAGGTCAAGTTAGGTTATAGCTATTCTGGCGCCCGCCACAGTCCGGAGATGGCCAGGCCACCCAGGGCAAGCCCGGCAATGACAGCACCCACCCAGCCGAGCAGACTAAGGCAGGTGACAATCACCCCGGCTATAAATACACCAACAAGGATAGATAGAAAAGCCGTTTTAAATTTCAGGCCAAAGATAACGGCTACCAGTGAGCCCGTCCAGGCACCGGTAATCGGCAGGGGAATAGCCACAAACAGGACTAGACCAATCCGCTTATACCTTTCCACAATCCGGCCCCGCCGCCGGGTACGCTCAAATAACCAGCCCAGCAGCCGGTTAAAGAAGGCTATCCGGCTTAAAGCCCGGGTAATAGCCTTAAGGAACAACAGGATAAAGGGCACGGGGAGCAGATTGCCGATGACAGCCAGAGTGAGGGCGTAGTACCATGAGAAGTCGAACTGGATTATAGCCACAGGTATTGCTCCACGGAGCTCTAATATGGGTGAGGCGGCAATAAGAATAACCTGCAGCTCTTCAGACACGCTTTTCCTTATAGTTCAGAAAAGGCACTCTACCCTGGCAGTGTAACAAACAGCTACTGCCAGCGTCAAACCGTTTTCGGGTAGGTAGCTTGACAATGGTTTGGCTACATTGCTAGTATAGGTTTGTTTAACCTCGCTGGCCTAAGGCAATGTCAAGACTATTAGACAAAATAGAAAGCCCCGCCGATGTCAAGGTTCTAAAGCAAGATGAGCTTGGGCAGCTGGCTGATGAGATCAGGGACGAACTGGTGGCTAGGGTGGCCATTAACGGTGGGCACCTGGCTTCCAATCTGGGGGTGGTTGAGCTTACCATAGCCCTGCATCGGGTATTTAACAGTCCCCGGGACAAGATTATATGGGATGTGGGCCATCAGGCCTACGCCCATAAACTGCTTACCGGTAGAAGGCAGCGCTTTGCCTCCCTGCGTCAGCATGGTGGCCTATCCGGTTTTACCAGCCGTGACGAAAGCCAGCATGACCCCTTTGGTGCCGGCCACGCCAGCACCTCAGTGTCGGCGGCCCTGGGCATGGCCACCGCCCGAGACCTAGCCGGTGATGACTACCAGGTGGTGGCCGTTATTGGTGACGGGGCCACCACCGGAGGCATGGCCCTTGAGGCCTTTAATAACGTCTCACAGCTGGGCAGCAAGCTTATCGTGGTTCTGAATGACAATGGCATGTCAATCTCACCTACTGTTGGCGCCTTGGCCAGGCTATTGGGCAAGGTGCGTTTTGACCGCCGTTACTACCGGGCCAGTGAGGAAAGCAAGAAGGTACTCACCTCTATCCCCTTAGGCAGCAGGCTGTGGCAGGTGGGTCAACACATCAAGAGTGGCGTTAAAAGCCTGGTTATGCCCACCGTTATCTGGGAGGAATTTGGCTTTGCCTATATGGGCCCTATTGACGGCCACAACATCAGTGAGCTTGAGTCAACCCTAATTCAGGCCCGGGACTACAGTCACAAGCCAATCCTGATTCATGTTGTTACCACCAAGGGCAAAGGCTATGCCCCGGCTGAAGGGGATGCTGTTTGTTTCCATGGGGTATCGCCCAAATGCCCATCTAGGGAAAATAACACCAGAGCAGTGCCAGCCTATAGTGATGTCTTTGCTCAGACTATGCTGCGCCTAATGAGGGACAACCCCAAAGTGGTCGTCATTACCCCGGCCATGCCCGAGGGGTACTGCCTGAGTGTTGTTCAGAAGGAGTTCCCGGAGCGGGTGTTTGATGTCGGCATCTGTGAACAGCACGCCGTTACCTTTGCCGCCGGTCTGGCCGCCCAGGGATTTGTACCCGTTGTTGCCATATACTCCACCTTCCTGCAACGAGCCTTTGACCAGATTGTCCACGATGTCTGTCTCCAGGAATTACCGGTGGTCTTTGCTATTGACCGAGGCGGTATTGTCGGTGATGATGGCAAAACGCATCAGGGTACCTTTGATATCTCCTACCTGACACTCACCCCCAACTTAATTGTGGCAGCGCCCAAGGATGAAAATGAACTGCAGCACCTGCTTTACACGGCGATAAAATCAGGCCGCCCCATGGCAGTAAGATACCCGCGTGGCCTGGGGTTGGGCGTAAAGATGGACCCGGAGTTTAACGCCATCCCGATAGGCAAGGGCGAGGTATTAAGGCATGGTGATGATGTGGCCATACTGGCCCTGGGGGCTACCGTGGCCCCGTCCCTTGAGGCGGCTAAAGTACTGGCGGCCAGTGGTATCGAGGCCACGGTGGTTAACAGTCGTTTTGCCAAGCCGCTGGACTCAGAGCTAATAAAAGGCATCACCAGCCGTATTAATTATCTGGTGACCGTGGAGGAGAATGTACTCACCGGCGGTTTGGGCAGCAGTGTCGTCACCCTGCTGCAACAATTGGGTTTGAGCCATGTTCAGGTAAGAAATATTGCCATTCCTGATGAGTTTGTCGAGCACGGTACCCAGGCTATTCTGCGTGCCAAGTACAAGCTTGATTCCCAAGGGATAGTCCAGCAGAGCCTAAGCCTGTTATCCAAAGGTGAGCTGGATTCTCTGCCGGCTCCCTGCCGAACCCCGGCCAGCAATTTCTAGGAAGCAAAAAACCAGGCTGTCTAGAGTAGGCATTTGAGGGCCTATCTGTTATTTTAGGCCCACAGATATTTGAAAAAATGGACAAGATGTCAGTCAGGGACATAGAGGTCAGTGGCCGAAGGGTCCTGGTCAGGGTTGACTTCAATGTCCCTCTAGATGACAGGTCGGGAGAGATTACTGATGACAGCCGCATCCGGGCGACAATCCCCACCATTGATTACCTAACTGAACGGGGAGCCAGAGTCATTCTGTGTTCTCATCTGGGGAGACCTGGTGGCCAGGTTGTTGACAAGCTGCGCCTAAAGGTGGCTGCCCGGCGCCTGTCCGAGTTACTGCGTCAGGAGGTAAAGGCTACCCGGGACTGCATCGGCCTTGAGGCGACCCAGGCGGTAGCCAGCCTTAAGAACGGCCAGGTTTTAATGCTGGAAAATCTTCGTTTTCATGCTGAGGAGGAGAAGGGTAGCACCGCCTTTACCCGGGCCTTGGCCAAGCTTGCCGACATATATGTCAATGATGCCTTCGGCACGGCCCATCGGAGTCACGCCTCAATAGTGGGTGTGACCAGTTACCTGCCGGCGGTGGCCGGTCTGCTTCTGGAAAAAGAGCTTGATTCACTGGGTAGTATCCTGGATAAGCCACCCCATCCCTTTGCCGTGCTGCTCGGTGGTGCCAAGATAAGTGATAAGGTGGCCATGCTGGATAATATCATGGACAAAGTGGACTGTATTTTAATTGGTGGCGGCATGGCGGCCACCTTTCTTAGGGCCAAATCCTTTGAGGTGGGCTTATCACTAATTGAGGATAACCTGGCGACGGCTACCAGCCTGATGAAGAAGGCCAGGAGAAACAGGGTACAACTGCTGCTACCTGAAGATGTGGTTGTTGCCCATAAATTAAGCCCTAAAGCTAGTGTTAAAAATGTGCCCGTAGAAAATATTCCCCAGGACACCAGCATCGTCGATATCGGCTGGCTGACCATCACCAATTTTACCCGAGAACTGGAGAGGTGCCGGACGGTTTTCTGGAACGGGCCGATGGGCATCTACGAGATAGCCCAATTTGCTGAGGGGACGAAGGCTATGGCCCGGGTCATCGCCAACCTTAATGCCACCACCATTATTGGTGGTGGTTCCACGGCTGAGATAATAATCGAGATGAAACTGGCCGACAAGATGAGCTTTGTATCTACCGGCGGTGGTGCCTCACTGCGCTTCTTAAGCGGCGAGACCCTGCCCGGGGTGGAGGCCCTGCGGGATAAAGAGAGGGTACTGGTACCAGGAGAAGATGGTTAGCCTAGATTTAATAAGGGAAATCTCTAGGTCCTCAGCCAGCAAAATCGTGCTGCTGGTGATTGATGGCCTGGGTGGCTTGCCCAAGCCAGAAACAGGTAAGACTGAGCTTGAGACGGCTAGGACACCCAATCTTGATAACCTAGCCGCCAAGGGTATCTGCGGCCGGTGCGACCCGGTGGCCCCGGGGATAACCCCGGGCAGCGCCCCGGGGCACCTGGCCCTGTTCGGCTACGATCCGGTTAGCTGTATTATCGGTCGGGGTGTCCTTGAGGCACTGGGCATAGACTTTGAGCTGGCGCCGGAAGATGTAGCCGCCCGGGGAAACTTCTGTACCCTGGACGAGAGGGGCCTGGTCACCGACCGCCGTGCCGGCCGCATCTCTACTGAAAAAAACGCCGAGCTCTGCCGGCTGCTTGACGGACAGCTAATAGATGGCGTTAAGGTTATTGTCCGTCCTGTTAAAGAGCATCGGCTGGTAGTGGTATTTCGGGGACAGGGGCTGGCTGCCGAGGTAACCGATTCCGACCCCCAGCAGATAGGAGTCGCCCCCAATGAGGTTTCCGCCCTCAAGCGGCCGGCTAACAGGACGGCCAATATTACCCGCCGGTTTATCGCTAGAGCGAGGGAGATTCTGACCCGGCATCACCCGGCTAATATGCTGCTTCTGCGCGGCTTCTCAAAGAAACCAGAATTACCTACTATGGCTGAGGTCTTCAAGCTAAAGGCGGCGGCCATTGCCAGCTACCCGGTGTATCGGGGACTGGCCAAGGTGGTCGGCATGGAGATTCTAGAGACAGGAAACACCTTTGAAGATGAACTTGAGACCCTGAAGCAGAACTACCTGAGCTATGACTACTTCTTCATCCATATCAAGGAAACCGATGCCGCCGCAGAAGACGGTGATTTTGATAGAAAGGTGGCCCTAATAGAGCAGATTGACAGCATTCTAGCCAGTCTGATAGACCTGGAACCTGATGTCATCGTCGTTACTGGCGACCACTCAACACCAGCCCTGCTCAAGGGACACAGCTGGCACCCGGTGCCCGTCCTTTTATTTTCCAAGTGGTGCCGTCCCGATAAAGTGAGCCAGTTTTCCGAATCAGCCTGCCTTTCTGGTGGCCTGGGGTGCTTTCCGGCGACCCAGCTCATGCCCCTGGCCATGGCCAATGCCCTGAAGCTTAATAAATTTGGTGCTTAAAGGAACTCAGAATGCGTCTGCCTCTGATTGCCGGTAACTGGAAGATGAATACCACGGTGGCTGAAGCCATAGGGCTGGTCAGCCAGATGTACCGTGAACTAGACCAGATAGAGAATATTGAAAAGGTAGTCTGCCCCCCTTATGTCTCTCTGGTAGTGGTCGGAGAACTAATCAAGGTCAAGGGCAGTTCCCTAAAACTGGGCGCTCAGAACCTGTTCTATGAAGAGAAGGGAGCCTATACCGGCGAGATTTCGCCGCTGATGCTGGTTGAACTGTGCCACTTTGTCATCATCGGCCACTCGGAACGCCGTCACCATTTTAATGAGACCGATAAGATAGTAAATAAAAAACTACGAGCCGCCCTTGAGGTAGGGCTTAAGCCTATTCTGTGTGTCGGTGAGAATCTGGCTGAAAATGAGGCCGGGCAGACAAAGGATGTGGTAACGGAGCAGCTAAGTTCGGCCCTAGCCGGAGTAGACAGCCTTAACGGAATGGTCATCGCCTACGAACCGGTCTGGGCTATCGGCACTGGCCGGGCGGCTAGCGGCCACCAGGCCAACTCAACCATCGGCCACATCCGTCATACTGTTGAAAAGCTCTACCATGAGGAAGCGGCCGGCAACATCAGGCTCCTTTATGGCGGCAGTGTCACCGCCGAAAATATTGCCGAATTTGTCAGCCAGCCAGAAATAGACGGTGCCCTGGTCGGCGGCGCCAGCCTACAGGCGCCCCAGTTTATCAGCATCGTCAGGCAGACCGCTGAGATTAAGGGTGGCTAATCAGGATGATAAATCACCTGGTAGCCATTGTTGGCCCCACTGGCGTCGGTAAAAGCGGGCTGGCCCTTAAACTGGCCCAGGCCTTTAACGGTGAGATAGTCGGTGCCGACAGCCGC
>JAUXAE010000052.1 GCA_030620035.1 Dehalococcoidales bacterium | reverse complement strand
TCCTCATAGACAGGCTGGCACCGGGCCAAGTTAGTGGCATCGGCCGGGAAGTAGTCAATTCTCTTCTCATCCAGCCGGTAGGCAACACATATCTTCAAGGTGGGCAGGGTATCAAGGATGTCAAGGCGGGTAATGGCTACTCCAGTGAGGCCGTTAATCCGCTGGCTAAAACGGGCGGCCACGGCATCAAACCAGCCGCAACGGCGGGGGCGGCCCGTGGTGGTGCCGTACTCATGAGCCCGCTCCCGAATCAGATCACCGGTCTTATCCTTGAGCTCGGTAGGTAAGGGGCCGGCGCCAACCCGGGTACAGTAGGCCTTAAAGACACCAATCACCTGGCTAATCCTGGTGGGGCCGATACCGGCCCCCAAGCAGCCACCCCCGGCCAGTGGTGATGAAGATGTCGTGTAGGGATAGGTGCCAAAGTCAGGGTCAAGTAAGGCCCCCTGGGCACCCTCAAGGAGAACAACCTCTCCCCGGCCAAGCGCCTCCTCCAGCAGGCCCGTTGTTTCCCCGAAGTGACTACTCAATTGCTCGGCATAGTGGCAGCACTGGTCATATACCTCATCAAGCGACAGCGGCTCGGCGCCGTAAACATTGGTCAAGATGCTGTTCTTATAGTCAAGAATAAACTCCAGCCGCTCCCTAAGCGTCTCTTTATCCAGGAGCTCACCGGCCCTAATGCCCAACCTAGCTACCTTATCGACAAAGGCAGGGCCTATACCCCGACGCGTTGTCCCCAGCGCCTTGCCGCCACGGGCCGTCTCCTCCAGGTCATCAAGAAGAATGTGATAGGGCATCACCAGATGGGCCCGGTCACTGATCAGGAGCCGGCTGGTATCAATGCCGCGCTCATTTAGCTGTTTCTTCTCCGCAAGGAACACGGCCGGGTTGACCGCCACCCCGTTACCGATGATGCAGATAACATCGGGGTAAAAAATCCCCGACGGGATAAGGTGCAGCCGGAACTCACCATAGGGATTGATTACGGTATGCCCGGCATTGTCACCGCCGGAAAAGCGGACCACCACCTGTGCCCGCTCAGCCATCAGGTCAATCACCTTACCCTTGCCTTCATCCCCCCACTGGGCGCCAACAACAGCAATGACCGGCATTACTTCCCCCTGTATCGATTTCCTAAATTTATAACATAAATGGCAGTCAGCTATCTAATCTTCAGCTGCCGATGCACATTGACCAGTCTCTGCCCCACGGTAAAAAAGCTAAACACAGCGATAATGACTAGGGCGATAACCAGCTGGTTTAGTAGAAGACCCAGGGCCAGCACAATAACCCGCTCCGGCCGGGTAAACAGCCCGGCACGAGCCTCCAGACCCAGGGCCTCGGCCCGGGCCCTGATATAGCTCACCAGTTGCGAACCGGCCAAGGTAATGCCCACCAGCAGAACCGCGGCCAGTCGGGCTTCAGCGGCGAATAGGAACAGAATACCGAGTAATAGGGCAGCCTCAGACAAACGGTCAAGCGTAGAGTCAAGAACAGCCCCGAAACGGGTAACCCGACCGGTGCCGCGGGCTAACGCCCCATCCAGCATGTCCAGAAAGCCGGCCACCAGCACCAGAACGCCGGCGGCCACAAGGTTGCCGCCGGCAACAAGTACCGCCGCAGCAACAGACACTATAAAACCGAGCCAGGTTATGGCACCGGGTGTTATTGATGTTCTGGCCAAGAATCGTATTACCGGTCCGGTAAAACGCTCGGCCAGGGTCTTACGAAGCTGCCATAAACTCAACATTGACCATCGCTTTGGCAGGGTACTCTCCGGACTCTCGGCTAGCCCCATCTTAAGCCGGAACAGAGGTAGCCTCATATTCGGGAAGGCGCTTTGCTGACGGTGCCTGACCAAGTACTCTCTGGTAATAGGCGACAATTCTCCGGGCAATCTGCTCCCAGTCGTAATCCCTGGTGGTAAGCAGGCCCTGAGCCCCTATCTGCCGCCGCCGGGGTTCGTCAGCCATAAGAGAGAGCAATGCCCGGGCCAGCTCGTTGGCATCCTTGGGCGGCACCAGCAGCCCTTCTTTGCCATGAGTCATGACACTGGCATAACCGGGTATATCGGAGGCAACAACCGGCTTGCCCAGGGCCATGGCCTCAAGCAGAACAATACCGAAGCTTTCCCGGCCGGTGGCCGGGGAACAAAAAATATCGGCTGTCTTATAGTAGCCGGGTAATTCATCATAGGAAACCGGGCCGGTAAAGACCACATCCTTGAGGCCACTCCGCCTGACCTGCTTTTCATACTTCCGGCGCGGCCTTAGGCCGGGGCCAACAACAATGAGCCGTGACTCGGGATATTCCTTCTTGACCTGTCGGTAGGCTTCGATTAAATAGTTTAGGCCCTTACGCCTTTCCAGACGGCCCACGAAGAGAATATTAAGCTTGCCATCACGGAATCCTTCAATCAGAGGTACATCAGGTGAGAAGTGCTCCAAATCAATGCCGTTGGGAATAATATCGTAATCGCCCGGAATATACCTAGCGGCAAACTCCATCGCCGGCCGGGAGACGGCAATCCGGCCATCAAGCTTCCGGGCTCGCCTCTTCCGCATAATCCGGCTGAAAGGCCAACCAAAAAAGTTATAGCCGGGTCGGGACTGGGTAGCATGGAAGGTGCCGATATTCACCGTATTGGAAAAGCGGAGTACAGCACTGCACAGCATGGGGCAAAAGGGCTCATGAAGGTGGATAATATCAAACTTCTCCTGGGCCAGTACCTCCTTTATTCTGGAGGCCAGCCTGAGAGACAGGCTAACCCGAGCGATGGAGCCGCTGGCTGGCACCGGGCGTGGCCTGCCTATGGCTATAAACCGGTCGCCAAAAAGCGACACCGCTTTAGAGGACGGAGCAATAACCCTAACCTGATGGCCCATCCGGGTCAGGTGTCGCTCTAGTGCCGAGATATGATTGACGACACCACCCGGGTAGGCAAAATCATAAGGAGAGACTAATGCTATCTTCATAAGTAACCACCTACTAGCGCCCAGAGAGGGTATCAGCCCTCAGCGGGCCCAGCCGGCTTGGCCTTCTTAATCCTTGGGGCCTGGGCAATAAACTCCTCCACCATGCGGTGAGCCTCGTCGTCGGTATACTGGACCGGCGGTGATTTCATAAAATAGGCCGAAGGGTTTATCAGGGCACCACTCAGTCCTCGGTCCAGGGCAAGCTTGGCACACCTGATGGCATCAATAACCACCCCGGCCGAGTTGGGACTGTCCCAGACCTCAAGTTTCAACTCAAGGTTTAGGGGAACATCACCAAAGGTGAGCCCCTCCATCCTGACATGACAGAATTTACGGTCTGTTAGCCAGGGGACATAGTCACTGGGGCCGACATGGATATCCTCAGGGCTAATCTTATAATCAAGCTGAGAGGTAACGGCGTTGGTCTTGGATATCTTCTTGGACTCAAGCCTCTCGCGCTCCAGCATATTGAGAAAGTCGGTATTGCCGCCAAAGTTCAGCTGGTAGGTTCTCTCCAGCCTGACGCCACGGTCCTGGAACAACCGGGTCAGTACCCGATGGACGATGGTAGCCCCAACCTGAGACTTTATGTCATCACCAATAACGGGCAGCCCCTTGCCGGCAAAGCGCTCCTGCCAGTACTTCTCCCGGGCGATAAAAACAGGGATGCAGTTGATAAAACCACAGCCGGCCTCAAGCACCTGCTCAACATACCACTTGGTCGCTTCTTCACTGCCCACGGGTAGATAGTTAAGCACAATATCAGTCTGGCTCTCCTTAAGTATTCTAACAATATCAGCCGTCGAGCCCGGTGCCTTGTGTATTATCTGGGAGAGATACTTGCCCAGCCCGTCGTGGGTCATACCCCGGGCAACCTTAACACCGCTTGGGGGCACGTCACAAAACCTGAAGGTATTATTGGGCGGGCTAAAGATGGCCTTGGCCAGGTCTTGGCCCACCTTGTTCTTATCAATATCAAAGGCGGCCACAAAGTTGATGTCACTTATGTGATAGCCGCCCAGACTTACATGCATCAGCCCGGGGACAAATTCGGTCTCCTTAGCCTTCTGATAATAGGTAATACCCTGAACCAGTGACGAGGCGCAGTTGCCCACCCCGATTATGGCTATATTTATCTTGCCCAATGTCAACTATTCTCCCTTCTAGTATTAAAGGTCACCAAAAAGCACCGGCCAAAACCAAAGTAACCCCTTAGGTCTGGCTAGAGAGAGTTTTGGCGGAAAAACCACACCAGAAACAGCTTCCTAGCTTAGAAGGTACACTGCCTTTTCGGCCCGAGAAGCCTGCCCAACAGTAATAACGACGACTATCTGGCCCTAGCCTATCCGGTACACCTTGGTGCCACAGACAGGGCAGACACCCTGCGTCGCCGGTCTGCCGTTCTTAAGCGTCACCCGCTCGGGGTTCTGTATCTCCCTTTTGGCGCGACACTTAACACAATACGCCTGCAACTCTTGCTACCTCCTTGTTATGGTTAAACTATCCCTATTAATATTATAAGGCGGTCTGTCAATAGCCCCGAGGCATCCCAATTCACTGCCAGCCGCTGAAGACCTTCACCGGATGCCACTGGCCGTTCTCAGCGCTGTAGTCCAGCACCGCCAGAAAACAACCGTCCTGGCTATAGGCACGGCAACGCCCGTCAAAAGAAGCCCCATCAGCCTCAAGATACAGCGGCCGGCCATGCCTGATAAACTGCTCCTTGTCATCACTTAAGACTACCGCCGGCCAATGACACAGGACAATATCCGGTGGATAGACCAGCTGCCGCCAGTAGCCATGGCAGCAGGCAGTCTCAAGCTGGGGCAGTGTAACGGCACTATCTGTAGCAAAAGGACCGTATCCCAAACGGACCAGGCTCTTTAGATGGCCGCCACACCCCAGAACCTGACCTAAATCGTGAGCCAGGGAGCGGATATAGGTACCCTTGCCGCACTCTACCTCTAGGGTAACCAACGGCGGCCTAAAGTCTATAAGCTCCAGGCGATAGATCTCAGCCGGCCGGCTGGGCGGCAGAACTGTGATGCCGGCTCGGGCCAAATCATAGAGCCGTTTACCCTGATACCTGACGGCACTGTACATCGGCGGCCTCTGCATCACCCGGCCACGGAAGGAGCTGAGGGCTGACTTAAGTTGCCGCCGGCTGATGCCGCTAGCGTCCCCCCGCTGGGTGACGCGACCACCAGCATCATAGGTATCGGTGGCCAGTCCCAACTCTATCTCGGCCCGGTATAACTTTTTGGCCTCGGCTAAAAACTCAATAACCCGTGTCCCCCGGCCCAGACAAACCGGCAAAACACCACAAGCCATTGGGTCAAGGGTGCCGGCATGGCCTACTCGCCGCTCATGGGTGAGCCGCTTCACCAAGGCGACAACACCATAAGAGGTCATACCTCCAGGTTTATTGATATTCAGAATGCCGTCCATAGCTAGTCCCGGTCTTCATCCTTAGTCACCCGGTCAATCAGCTCCAGTATATGGGCACCCCGCTCAATGGAATCGTCCCAGTAAAAATCTAGTTCGGGGACATTCCGCAGACTGAGGCGTTTAGAAAGCTCACCACGCAAGAATCCTGAGGCCGCCGCCAGTGCCTCCAGCGTCTCTCTCTTCTGCTGGAGGCTGCTCAGGTGGCTGACAAAGACCTTGGCATGCCTCAGGTCCGATGAGGTGGCCACCTCATTGACCGAGATAAAGCTGCCCAGCCTCGGGTCTTTGACCTGGCGCTGAAGCAAGTCACTTATTTCCTTTCTAATGAGCTGGTTTAACCGTTTAATGCGATAGGCCATCTAGCTGGCTTTCTCCCTGCGGAAAAACTCTATTATATCACCAACCTGAAATTCTTTAAAATCCTTGATGCCGACGCCGCACTCATAGCCGGCGGCTACCTCCTTAACATTATCCTTAAAGCGCTTCAGACTGCTGACTTCAGACTCAAAGACCACCTCTCCCTGACGCAAGATTCTGGCCAGGGCACCAAGGTTTACCTTACCTTCAGTGACCGAGACGCCGGCTACCTTGGCCCTTTTGGCCGCCGTGAAGATGGCCTTTACCTCAGCCCGCCCTTGGGTAACGTCAACATAGGTTGGCTCCAGAAGGCCTTTAAGTGCCTTGCCCACATCCTCTACCAGGTTATAGATGACATCATAGCGGCGGATATCCACCCCATCCGCCTCAGCCAGCCGCTGGGCCCCGGCCTCAACCCCGGTGCCAAAGCCGACAATCAGCCCCTTTGAGGCCACGGCCAACATAACATCACTCACAGTAATATTGCCGGCGGCACTGCGGATAATCCTCACCTGGACCTTATCCGTACTCAACCGCTCCAGAGAAATCCTTATCGGCTCAACGCTACCCTGGACATCGGTCTTGAGGATAACATTGAGTTCCTTTACCTGGCCGGCACTTATCTGGTCATAGAGATTGGTAAGGCTCACCGCGGCCAGCTGGGGCCCCTTTTCTGCCTGGCTTTGCCTCTCCTGGACCAGTGCCCGTGCCTGGCGTTCCTCGGCCACCACCGTCAGGCTATCCCCCGCCTGCGACACGTTGGCCAAGCCGAGGACGGCTACCGGCGTCGCCGGCTCGGCTTTCCTTACCCGCTTACCGACATCATCAAACATGGCCTTTACCCGACCCCAGGTGGTGCCGGCAACCACGGTATCACCAAGCCTCAGGGTGCCGTTCTGAACCAGCACTGTAGCCAGCGGCCCCTTGGTCTTATCCATCTTGGCCTCAATAACCACCCCGGCCGCTGGCTGGGCCGGGTCGGCCTTAAGCTCCTCAAGCTCAGCCACCAGCAATAGGTTTTCCAGCAAATCAGAAATGCCCTTCTTCTCCTTGGCCGAGGTCAGCACACAGACGGTATCGCCACCCCAGCCCTCAACAAGGAGGCCGGCATCAGCCAGCTGCTGCTTGACCCGGTCGGGGTTGGCCTCCGGCTTATCTATCTTGTTGATGGCCACCACAATGGGCACTCCAGCCGCCCGGGCATGGTCTATCGCCTCCAGGGTCTGGGGCATTACCCCATCATCAGCGGCCACCACCAGAATAGTAATATCGGTTGCCTGGGCGCCGCGGGCCCTCATAGCGGTAAAGGCCTCGTGGCCCGGGGTATCCAGGAAGGTAATCTTGTGCCCTCTGACCTCCACCTGATAGGCACCAATATGCTGGGTAATGCCACCAACCTCGGCATCCATTACATTGGCATGCCTGATGGCATCAAGCAGCATGGTCTTGCCGTGGTCTACATGGCCCATAATGGTAACCACCGGCGGCCGTGGCTGTAGCCCGCTGAGCCCCTCTCCTTCACGCTGTCGCCTCTTAATCTCAGCGGCAACACCGGCGGAGCCACTAACCTTCCGCGGCTGCGGGTGGGCCTCATAACCAAAATCACTGGCCACTACTGCGGCCACTTCATAATCAATAGTCTGGTTAATATTGGCCATGATGCCGTTTCTCATCAGCTGCTTGATGACATCTACGGGGCCAACATCAAGAAGGTCAGCCAACTGCCGGACACTCAAGGCCTGAGGCAGTTCAATCAGGTTGGCCCCGGCTGATGATGCGGCCGTAACCTCCTGGCCTGCTTGTTTGGCGGTATTACCCGGCTTGTCTACTTCCACCAGCTACTCCTTGACTAAAGGTCTCTC
>JAUXAE010000123.1 GCA_030620035.1 Dehalococcoidales bacterium | reverse complement strand
CCGGCCAGGAGGCCGCTTTCTATTGGCGGTGTTACCAGACTGGAAGACGAGGTTACCAGGAAGATATTGCTGGTGCTGCCCTCAGTAATATGGCTCTGCTCATTTAAGAAAAGGGACTCATCCAGCCCGGCGGCCTCGGCCTCCATTCGGGCCATAACGCTGGCCAGATAACTGGTAGATTTAAATCTGGCTATGGGCGACTGGCTTGAGCGACCAAAGGAGGCCAACCCGGCCCGAAAACCCCTATCATATTTCTCCGGTGGTGAGTAATTCTCAGCGGTAACCAGCACAGTGGGCTTCTTACCGGGGCCGGTAAGGAAACCAGCCTCACCCCGGGAGACGGTGAGGCGCAGGCGGGCACCCTTTAGACCATTGGCCTTAAGGGTAGTGGTACAGGCCTTGTCAAGTTCAGCGGCATTAAGCCCGGCAAGGTCCAATAGCGAAGCCGCCTCAAGCAGGCGGTTCAGGTGCCGCTCAAGGAGGAAGATTCGGCCATTATAGGCCCGCATCGTCTCAAAGAGCCCGTAGCCGTAGAGGAAACCGTGGTCAAAGACCGATACCCGTGCCTGTGATGGGGGCATAAGTGAGCCATTTAAATAGACAACCTCTCTCATCGGCTACCAGCCCCCATTTTCAGCGACGGCCGATATAGGTGTAGGAAGTTACTTAAGATATCATGGCCCCTATCGGTCAGGATTGACTCCGGGTGAAACTGGATGCCCTCGACCATATCCCGCCGGTTTCTCACCGCCATAATCTGGCCATCCTCCGTTCTGGCCGAGACCTCAAGCGAAGCGGGCACAGTGGCGGCATCTATTACCAGGGAGTGATAGCGGCCACCGACCAGGGGGCAGGGCAGTCCCTTAAAGATGGTGTCACCATCGTGGAAGATAAGGGACTGCTTGCCGTGTACCGGAAGGGCCGCCCGCCTAATTTGGCCACCGTAGACATGGCCGATACACTGGTGGCCGAGGCACACCCCCAGAATGGGAATCTTGCCCCTAAAGTAGCCGACAACATCATTGGAAATGCCCGCCTCCCGGGGGGTACCGGGCCCCGGCGAGATGACGATGTGGCTGGGCATCATGGACTCAATCTGCTTTAGCTCCAGGCTGTCGTTGCGGTAGACGACCGGTTGCTCGCCCAGCTCACCCAGATACTGGGCCAGGTTATAGACAAAGGAATCGTAGTTATCAATGACCAGAATCACTACTTTGCCTCCACGGTAACCCGGCTAGATAGCTTAAGGGCTTGAATCAGCGCCCGCGCCTTGTCCAGGGTCTCCTGGTACTCTGCCTCTGGCTCGGAATCATAGACAATGCCGCCGCCCACCTGAAAGTAGGCCCGGCCCCCTTTAATAATAAATGTCCGGATAACAATGTTCAGGTCCATGTTACCATTGAAGCTGAGATAACCGATTGAGCCCGTGTAGATGCCCCGGCGGGTAGGCTCCAGCTCATCAATAATCTCCATGGCCCGCACCTTGGGCGCCCCGGTTATGGAACCGCCGGGGAAGGTGGCCTTGAGCAGGTCAACGCCGCCTTTCCCGGGGCGTAATCTGCCCTCGACGGTGGAGGTCAGGTGAAAAACGGTCGGGTAGGTCTCTAGAGTGGCCAGCTCGGTCACCCTAACCGAGCCGTAGCGGCAGATGCGTCCCAGGTCGTTGCGCTCAAGGTCAACTATCATCACATTCTCGGCCCGGTCCTTGGCACTTGATAGTAGCTCACGAGCCAGGGCAGCATCCTCAGCCAGCGAGCTACCCCGCCGGCGGGTCCCCTTGATAGGCCGGGTCTGCACCCGGTCACCCCTGAGCCTAAGAAATCTTTCTGGGGAGGCACTGGCCACAGTCACCCCGTCAAAGCCAAGGTAGCCGGCAAAGGGGGCCGGATTGACCTTACGCAGTTGCCGATAAAGCTCGTAGGGCGAGACGGCCAGCTCAGCCTCAAATCTCTGGGAAAGGTTTACCTGGAATATGTCCCCGGCCAGGATGTATTCCCGGGCCGTGGCCACGGCGGCAAGGTACTGCTGACGGGTAAAGTTGGCTTTAAGCACCATATTCTGGCTAACCGGGGCTAGTGGCTCGTCGCCAGCAGCGGGCAATGGATTAGCCCGAATCAGGTCTTTTAGCTCACTGAGCCTTCTCTCGGCCCGCTGCCTTCTTCTGGCCTCCTCCAGTTCGGGAAAGCCACTGGCGGCCAGATATACCCTGCCTTCCAGATGGTCAAAGGCAATAACGGCATCATAGAAGGCCAGGTAGCATTCCGATAGTTTCAGGTCGTCAACAACCGTCTGGGGCAGGCGCTCAATAAAATGGCACAGGTCATAGCCAAAATAGCCCACGGCGCCACCAACCAGGGGAATATCAGCCGGGCTAGCCTCCAGGCAGTAGCACTTGAGCCGTTCGGCCAGCACATCAAAGGGATTGCCCTTAATAACCTCACGCTGGCCATCACTGTGGCTAAGAGTAATTTCATCACCACGGCTCTTAAGCACCAGGAAGGGGTCACTGCCCATAAAAGAATAGCGCCCCAGCCTGGCCGGGTCCAGGCCGCTGTCAAGAAAAAAGCTAAAGGGGCGCTCCCTGAGATGCTCAAAGCACTGGGCTGCCCTCAAGGGGGTAGCTATCTCTTCCAGCAGGGGATAACGCTTCACCCTCTTAAACCCTGATGCCATTTTCTTAATCTCGGTCCGGCTATTAATTATATAATATCTGGGCGAGATGGGGAACTGCCTATTTTGGCTAAATCTTGTCTGGTGAGGTCGCCTCTGCTATGCTTGACCGAAGTGACATGAGCCAGAAAGCCG
>JAUXAE010000118.1 GCA_030620035.1 Dehalococcoidales bacterium | reverse complement strand
CCATCTTCTCCAGACCTACCGGCATGATGAGATGGCAACCACGCGGCGTCAGTATGGGCCAGCACATGCCGATGGTACCGCCCTTGACACTGGAAGTGAAAACACCGGCATTACCCTCCGGGTCAATGGCGTTGGCCCCCTTAATGAAAACATCATCGGGGCCGAAATCAAGTATTTCAACATTCGAATCAGCCCCTTCGACCACTTTCCCCTTCCGGGTAACGTGCCAAGTGCAGGGAGGTGGCCCCGGATTGGCATTGGTGATGCCGCCACAGACCATGCCCACGGTCTGGCCGGCTTTGGGCTCTACCTTAATCCCGAAGAGTTCCTCACTAACAAAGGCAGTGGTAACCCCCCGGGCAATGATGACCATGCCGTTTTTGTAGGCATACTGCACTTCGGGGAGCGCCACGGTGGCCTTCGCCAAAAGACGCCGGGACTCGGCCGGGTTCAGCACCACCAGAGCCGAGATTTGTTTCTGGCCTGGCTCCGGCTGTGGATATTCTACTTCGTAAAACAATGTCCACCTCCTGAAAAGATTTGTCCTATTCTAACATTTTTCGTTCTCGCAGGGAAACCAGCCTAAGATTCTTTGCAGCCGACGGGCAACATTGTTACAATTAAGTAAGAATGAAGTCGGTTTTGATTCATTGCTGCTGTGCTCACTGCACTGCTTACACCGCCAATTACTGGCGACAGCAGGGATATGAAGTCAGCGCCCTGTGGTATAACCCAAATATTCACCCCTATACGGAGCACCAGCAACGTCTGGAGGCAATGAAGTCCCTGGCGCAAGAAATGAACCTGCCGCTAACCGTCACCAACGGCTATGATATGATTACTTACTTCCGCCAGGTGGTGGGGCATGAATCCCAGCGTTGCCGGTATTGTTTCAGACTACGCCTATCAAAAACCGCGGAAACCGCCCGCCAGATGGACTTCAGTGCGTTTACAACTACCCTGCTCATCAGCCCTCACCAGAAGCACGACCTTATCAAGGAAATTGGCAATCAGCTAGCTGAGGAAACGGGCATAGCCTTCCTCTACGCTGACCCGAGGAAACACTATTCAGAGAGTCGCCATCTGACCAAGCCGCTTAACCTCTACCGCCAGCAATACTGCGGCTGCCTTTACAGCGAATTAGAACGCTATACCAACATAGTAATAGAATGAGCAGTAGAATCTGGCTTTCGGTTATTATCCTCTTTCTTGGGCTACTTGTCGGGTGTGTCTCGCCGCCGGAGACGGCAAAAGTTACCCAGGTTGTTGACGGCGATACCATCATCGTCGAAGGCAACTACCGGGTAAGGTATATCGGCATTGATACTCCCGAAATCCGCCCGGTACCGGAAGCCTACGGTATGGAAGCCTGGCAGGTTAACCGACAGCTGGTAGAGGGTAAAGAGGTTCGTTTAGAGCGAGATGTGTCCGAGACAGACAAGTACGGCCGGCTGCTGCGCTACGTTTATGTGGACGATGTCTTCGTTAATGCCGAGCTGGTAAGCCTGGGGCTGGCTGAAGCTAAAGATTACCCTCCCGACATTAAATACCAAGACCATCTGGAGGAATTAGAGTCAGAAGCCAGACTGGCCGGCAGGGGTATGTGGGCAAAATAGTAGGGAGCCCCTCAACGAGGCTCCCTACCAACGATTAATATTAGCTGAATAACAATCTAGTCTGCTATTTCGTCTGGGATTTGCCCTTGCCACCCTTCAGGAACGGCAATCATCTGCCGGTTACGCATGGCCTTGAAGATACGGGCACGGGGAGACAGCTGATTCAAAGATTCTGGCCTGTTCTGCTGCCACTGGTTCATTTCACTGGACTCACCTTGAGCAATGCACACTCTATCCCCGGCTCTCTCCTGAAACTTGAGGGCAAGGCGCTGCCTTATCTCAGGTCGCTGACCTTGCCTGACACCCGGCAGTTGCCCACAGTGCTGATTCTGGAAGCCGAAGGCATGCCGCAAGAAACCACAGCTTAGTGCCTCTGGCTTCTCTTCCCACCATTCTCTAATTTCCTCAGCCTCTTCTGGAGTAAGCAGCCCCTCTGCCACGGCCTTTTCCAGCGTTTGGTTAGAAGTTTCTTCCCATCTCTCCTCCATCATTTCCTGCCGTGCCTGCTGAAAGGCTTCTATTAGCTCTTCCTCAGGAATACCCAGGGTTTCGGCAACTCTAGTGAGAAGGCAGTTTGACTCCACTTCTGTCGTGAATTCCTCATCTTGTGGCTCGAGCTCCTCATCCTCCTGCGCCATCGCTATCGTGGTGCCACCTACCGTTAGCACAAGTAGGGCCACCAGCACCGAGATGAGGACTTTCATCTTTTTTGACATTTTTTCATCTCCTTTCCAATTTATCCACTATATATAACGAAAAAGTCGCCACTTGGTTAGTAGCGACTTGAAGATTTTTGGAAAATTCTGGAGCCTAACAGTCTAGACTAGAATATGGTGTAGGTTAATCTTCATCTTCTTCATCTTCGCCTTCATCTTCATCTTCCTCATATTCCTCTCTAAGAATCTCAAGGACTTTCTCGTATTCGGCATCTGAAGCAGCAATTGCCCGAAGCAGGGCTGGTCTGGCTGATTCCGGCGCCCTCTCCAGCGCGGCGTGGAGAGCCTCCCGATGCCTTACTACATTACGGGCCACAATCATTCTGAGTTTAGCCCGTCGAGTAACCTCAGTGCCTTTATCGACGCCGGCCCCGGCTTGCTCTGATGGCGCTGGCTGTAGTGCCGGTGCTTCTTGAGGTATGGGCTGGGCTGGAGCTACGCGCACCTCAGGCTTTCTCCTTGGAGGTTCTTCCGCCACAGAGGGCGCTGGCGCCATGACCGCACCAGGTTTTTTCTCTCGAGGTTCTTCGGCCACAGGCGGTAAAGGGGCTTCCTGAGCCGCTTCCGGTAGTGCGGTGAGCGCAGCGGGCCCTTTCTCTGC
>JAUXAE010000066.1 GCA_030620035.1 Dehalococcoidales bacterium | reverse complement strand
CTTAAGGAAGGAGTTTGACCAGGTGGGCCTAGAGGCCGAGATATTGGGCCGGCCCAAGCACATCTACAGCATTCACCAGAAGATGGAGAGGTATGTCGCCCTGGGCAAACACTTTGATGATATCTATGACCTGCTGGCCTTAAGGGTATTGGTTAACACGGTGCCCGATTGCTATAATGCGGTGGGTATTATCCACAGCCTGTGGCACCCGCTACCCGGGGCCTTTGACGACTTTATCGCCAACCCCAGGCCCAACGGCTACCAATCGCTGCATACCGCCGTTATGTGCCTGGGGACAACCCCCTTGGAGGTTCAGATTAGAACCCGGGAGATGCACCATATCGTCGAGTATGGCATGGCCGCTCACTGGCGCTATAAAGAGGGTGAAAAGAAGGATAGCCACTTTGAGGAGAGAATAGGCTGGCTGCGCCAGCTAATCGACTGGCACCGCGAGCTCAGCGGCGCTGAAGAGTTTCTGGAATCGGTTAAGACGGATATTTTTATTGACCAGGTCTTTGTCTTCACGCCCAAGGGCGAGATAAAGGACTTGCCCAGCGGGGCGACGCCACTGGACTTTGCCTACCGGATTCATACCGAGCTGGGGCACCGCTGTGTTGGCGCCAAGGTGAATGGCCGGCTGGTGTCCCTTGATTATCAGCTAGCTAACGGTGATGTAGTTGAGATTATCGAGGCCAAACGGGACAAAGGTCCCAGCCGGGACTGGTTGAACCCCCATCTGGGTTATGTCAGGACATCCCACGCCCGGGAGAAGATCCGGCAGTGGTTCAAACGAGGGGAGAGGGCCGAGAACATTGAGCGCGGTCGTGAGCGCCTGGAGAAGCAGCTAAGGCAGCTCGGCGTCAAGACGAGTGGGCGGGAGGCGCTGGCCAAGCAGTTTAGGTATGAAAACCAGGATGACTTTCTGGCGGCCATTGGCTACGGCGGCATTACCGTCCACCAGATTGCCCTGAAACTGGCCGCCCAGGCTGAGCAGCCGCGGCTGGCCGCCGAGGTTACCCTGCCCAAGCCCCCGGTCTCGGCGGTTCAGGTGACGGGGGTCGGCGCTTTGCTGACCAATATCGCCCGGTGCTGCCATCCCGTCCCCGGTGATAAGATTGTGGGCTATGTTACCCGCAGTCGTGGGGTGACCGTCCACCGTCAGGATTGCTACAATGTCGTCAATGAGGAGGAGAAGGAGAGGCTTATCAAGGTGGCCTGGGGGCAGCCCGATTCGCTCTACCCGGTGGCCGTCCAGGTGGAGGCCTGGGATAGGGTGGGCCTGCTACGAGATATCTCGGCCATCGTGGCTGAGGAGAAGGTTAATATTGCCAACATGACCGTTACCGAGCATGAGGACCGTACCACAACCCTCTGTTTTACTTTAGAGACCAGGGGGCTGGCCCAGCTAAGCCGGCTCTTGGTTAAGATTGAGAGCGTCCGTGGTGTTATCAGCGCCAATCGGGTAGGCGATGAGGCCACGGTAAAAACTAGTCCCCAAATAAAAGGTTAGAAAACGAAGGAGGTAGATACTTGCCCAATACCAAGGCAGCCCAAAAACAGGTGCGGGTGACCCAGAAGAAGAGCCTGAGAAATAAGCCTATTAAAAGCCTGGCCAAGACCAATATAATAAAGGCAGAAAAGCTTATCTTCTCCGGTGAGCTAAAGTCAGCCCAGGAGGCGGTAGTTGCCGCCGTAAGCTCTCTAGATAGGGCGGCCGAGAAGGGGGTTATCCACCCCAACAATGCCGCCCGGCGCAAATCACGCCTGCTTAAAAAGCTGAATGAGGCCCAGAAGGCAGCTTCGGCCTAAGTAGTTATTCCCGGTTTTAGGTATTGACAAAGGAAGCATTTTGGGCTAAAGTAATAGAACAAATGTTCCAACACCGCTGCTTGGTGAGGGAAAAAATTGAGTTCACTGTCATTAAAACAGCGGCGAATAATTAGCTTTGTCGGCCGTTTTTTGGCCGAGAGGGGCTACCCACCAACCATCAGGGATATAGTAAACGGCTGCGGCCTTAGCTCAACATCGGTGGCCAGTTACAACCTGAACATACTGGAGAGGCAGGGCTATATCCGTCGCCACCGTGAGCTATCTCGGGGTATTGAGCTACTAGACCGGTCTCTATCTCCAGGGCATAGGGTTCTCATCCCCTTGGTCGGGCAGATAGCGGCTGATGAGCCGATACCGGTGCCTGGAGCGGACACCTGGGATGTTACTGCTGGCGCCGATACCCTGGAGGTGACCGAAGACCTGGTCCGGGGCAAACGTGGTGTTTACGCCCTAAGGGTGAAGGGCTCCTCAATGATAGACGCCCTGATTAATGATGGTGATATAGTGTTGATGCAGTCGGTCAGTGTAGTTGACAACGGTGAGCTGGCCGCTATATGGCTTAGGCTGGAGAAAGAGGTAACCCTTAAAAAGTTCTATGCCGAGCCGGGCCGAATTCGGCTCCAGCCGGCCAATAGCCAGCTGAGACCAATATATGTTGCCCCTGAGGATATTGAGATTCAGGGCCGGGTGATTGCCGTCATCAGGCAATTGACCTAGGTTGTTTGCTTTCTGGCGCCCACTCAAGGGTATAGATTATTAACTGTCATAGCTTTTATGTCCGGAGGCGGCCGTGATATTAGCCCAGTTTCAGACCATCGGCGGTGACCTTTTCCGGCGGGGACTTGTTTCCTCTCACAGTGGCAATCTGAGTATCCGTTTGGGCGACCGCATTATCATTACCCGCCGGGGCAGCCAGCTGGGCAGCCTGGAGGAACCGGATTTAATCGAGACCGGCCTAAACAGAAACGACCGCGCCACCCCGCTGGCCTCAGTAGAACTGCCCGTCCACCGGGCTATTTATCACCAGACCCCGGCCCTGGCTATTGTCCATGCCCATCCACCGCATGCTATCGCCCTGTCAATGACCGAAACCGAGATTGTGCCCGACGGGGCTGAAGTGCTGGCTGAGGTTGGTCGGGTTCCGGTGCTGGGCTGCAATATGGACACCAGGCCGGGCTGTTTGGCCGAGATTATTGCCCAGGGGCTCAAGGAACACCGAATTGTTTTGATTTATGGCCACGGCACTTTTGCCGCCGGTCAGCTACTTGACGAGGCCTACAAGTACACCGCCGCCCTTGAGGAAAGCTGCCAGGTTATCTGGCTGGCCAAGACTCTGAAGGCAAGGCAGGCCCGGGGTTAGGTTTTCTTCCTTTTTTCTCTATCCCTCTCCTTTTGCCGCCGGTCGAAGATAAGGTCGCTTACTGACCCTGCTCTACGCAGGGTGGCCCGGGCGGTGGGCAGGTATTTTAGCCCTATCAGCAACAGAAGGGCTACGGCCAGAATGGTGGCCAAGCCCGACTTTGTGGCCAACCAGGTGATTATGGGTAGGGCAAGAAGACCAAAACTTGCCGACAGGGCAATATTGCCGGTGATTATCAGGGGCACAGTAATTATGCCCAGGAAGATGAGGAATTCGGTTGCATAGCCATATAGGGGCATGATGACAGCCAGGGCGCCTACGGCTGCGGCCAGGCCCTTACCACCGCCGAATTTGAGCCAGACCATCCAGTTATGGCCCACGACTGACATCAGCCCGGCCAGCAGCACAAAAGGCGGGGAAACCTCCAGTAGCCCGTAGGCAATGGCCACTGCCGCCGCCCCCTTGCCGAAATCAACGACACCCACAATAATACCGGCCCAGAGCCCCACCTCGCGAAATGTATTTATACTACCGATGTTGCCACCGCCCATCTGGCGGATGTCCCTACCCTTGACCCGGCGGGCGGCAATATAGGCTGAGGGGATAGAGCCCAGGAGATAGGCAATAATCAGGGCCAAGGCCTCATTCATTGGACCTCCCAGAAGAGGTTACTTTTTATAGACCGGGGTACACCAAGCCAGGTATTTGGGGTTATCACCTCGGATGACAGCAAAGTAGAGCTTCTGTAGCTTACCTGTTATCTTGCCAATGCCACCACTGCCTATCCTGCGGTTGTCTATTTCGGCTATCGGGGTTATGTGGGCGGCGGTGCCCGTCAAAAAGCATTCGCTGGCGGTGTAGAGCTCGCTGCGGACCACTGGCCTCTCTATGGTCTCGATATCCAGTTCGTTTTGGGCCAGTCTGATTACTGTATCCCGGGTAATGCCCATCAGGATATTATTGTAAATGGCCGGGGTAACCAGCTGCCCATCTATCACCAGGAAGATGTTCTCACCACTGCCCTCCGAGACATAGCCCTCTGGCGACAGCATAATGCCCTCGTCAAAGCCGTTTTCTATGGCCTCTGTTTTGGTTAGGGCGCTATTGATGTAGATGCCGGTGGACTTGATCTGGGGCGGGATTACATTGTCATCAGGACGCCGCCAGGAAGAGACGCAGCAACGGCAGGTGTCCATGTCCAGATAGCGTCCCCAGGGGATGGCAAAGACCAGGAAATCAGCCTCCAGGTCGTGGAGGCGGACACCCAGGGCCTCAGAGCTCTTATAGGCCAGGGGGCGGATATAGATGTCCTCTTCAAAACCACACCTTTGGACCAGCTCAACCGTTAGCCGGCACAGCTCATCTACCGAATAGGGCAGCTTAATCTTGAGCAGCCGGCAGCCGCTCTCAAGCCGCTGGTAGTGTTCCTTGAGGCGGAAGATGTACATCTGTTTTTGCTGGCTGTTCCAGTTGCCCCTGATGCCCTCAAAAAGGGCCGTGCCGTAGTGAAGGGCGTGGGTCATAACACCAATCTTGGCCTCAGCCAGGGGGACAAACTTCTTCTGGAAAAAGGCGTATGACGGCATTTGCTGGGTCTCCTTTCTTGGCCTAGGATTATAGCCACTGCCTGGCTAGAAAACAAGCGGCCTACGGATTAAGGCTCTTATCCGGCTGACCAAAGTAGAGCTTGACGTGGGGCCAGGGAATCTCGATGCCCTCTTTATCAAAGGTCTCTTTAAGCCGCTTTCTCAGCTCACCGGTTACCTCCCACTGCTTCATGGGCTTGGTATCGCCCAGTATCTTTATCTCAATGCCGGAATCGCCAAAGTTGTTGACTCTGAGCGCCTTAGGTGGGCTTTTGATAAACTTACCAAAATAATCGTCCTGGGCCAGCTCCTGGCCTACCCTGTTTATCACCGCCATGACCCGGTCAAGGTCCTCGCCATAGGCCACCGGAACATCCAGGTTAACCCTAGCCCAGTCCCGGGTATAGTTGCTGGCGGTGGTAATCTGGCCATTGGGTATGCTGTGGACAACGCCGTCAAGGTCGCGGAGAACGGTTCTCCTCAGGTTGACATCCTCAACCAGACCGGCAATGCCGGCAATCTTGGCCACATCCCCCTTGTTGTACTGGTCCTCAAGCAGGATAAACAACCCATTTAAGATATCCTTTATTATGTTCTGGGCACCAAAGCCGATGGCGATGCCGAGGACGCCGGCACCGGCCAAGAGTGGGCCAATATCTACCCCTAGTTCAGACAGTATCATGAATAGGGCGATGAAGGCGATGATTACCCCCAGGGTGCTGGTAAGGATGCCGCTTAGTGTCTGTGACCTTTTGGCCAGTTCTTCTTTAGCACGACGCCCTTTGCCCCTGATCTGGACAAATCGGGCTACAAAGCGGTGCATTATTGGCTTGGCTATCCGGTAACCTACATAAGACAGCACGATGACGATGAGAATGGGAATGCCGTGTTCCAAAAGCCAGCTACCTATTGTTTCCCACATCTTAAAGCCCTCCTAAAAACAACTTAAGGATAATATAATACAATCTCATTTGGCAAGGCGGCCAGTTTTTGTTGTTAGGCTGGACTTGTTTTTGGGATGGGTGGTATATTGGCGATGATTCAAGCAGAGGTTCATAGTTGTGATTGATAAGAGTGAGTACGCTAAATGGTTGGCTTCCATGATTAGTAACCGTCAGAGCTACCACGACCACAAGGAGACTATGGCGTGGGTAATAACTGCTCTCTATGTACCAGGCATTGTTTATTTAGGCTATATGGAAGGAGAAATTTGGCGAGGTGGCTTGGAGTGGGGGGTTGTTGCACTTATGGCTTTGGTATGGTTTTGCGTCTGGAAATTTGTGAGAATGCAGTTCGAAATGCGGTGGAAGGCAGCGGATCAGATAATGGTCCTTATGTGCCGTTGGGCTAACTTGAATCAGCTTGGGGAAGTGCCAAGAGGGGGAGAATGGGTAATTG